>CAXTRU010000341.1:0-3980 GCA_964246665.1 uncultured Acidobacteriaceae bacterium | reverse complement strand
GCTGAAGGGGTGGGGGGCCTTGGTGTGCTGGATGTGCCCGTGACGCCGAGCTGGGACAGGATCTCTTCAACGGGGACGAGGCGCTGCACGTGGACCAGCTTGAGGAGGCCGAGTTCGAGGTGGAGACGTTGTTCCTGGCGGTAGCCCAGGTCGTCGAAGGTGCGGAGGACGATGGCCAGAAAGCGGCTCAGTTCTTCTTCTGAGAAGTTGGCGGCGGCGCGGGCGACGCGGCGGCGTTCTTCGGTGGAGATCTGCAACAGTTCCGCGGCCAGGCCGGTGGCTTCGATGTCGGCGTCTGGGTTCAGGCTGGTGATTTTGGCAACGATGGCGTTGCGGAGAAAGCGTGTGAACTGGCGGGCGATCTGTTGAGGGCCGTTGCCGAGATCGAGCAGGTGGCCGACGGTGGAGAGCACCATGGCGGAGTCGTTCTTGTGGATTGCCTGCAGAATCTCTTCGAAGACGACGTTTGAGACCGCGCCCATGAGTTCGCGGACTTCGGTGAGCTCGACGTGGGGGCGACCGTCGGTGGTCGTGGGCGCCGAGGCGATGGCCTGGTCCATGATGCTGAGGGCATCGCGCATGGAGCCGTCGCCAGCCTCGGCAAGGAGGCCGAGCGTGGCGTCGTCGACGGCGATGTTTTCGTCGTCGGAGATCTTGCGCAGCTGGCCGACGATGTCGTCGAGCTTCACGGCGTGGAAGCTGAAATGCTGACAGCGCGAGCGGATGGTCTGCGGGATGTCCTCGGGCTGCGTGGTGGCCATCATGAAGACGATGTGCTCGGGTGGTTCTTCGAGCGTCTTCAGCAGGGCGTTGAAGGCCGCATCGGTGATCTGGTGCGCCTCGTCGAGGATGATGATTTTGAAGCGGTCGCGCGCGGGGCGGTAGCGGGCGGAGTGGCGCAGCTGGGGAATCACGTCGAGGCCTCGATTGGTGGCGGCATGGATGTCCAGCACGTCGACGGCGTTGCCGGTGCGTATCTCTAGGCAGGAGTTGCACTGGAGGCAGGGCTCGGGGGTGGGGCGCTGAGGGCTGCCAATGGTGTTCTGGCAGTTGAGCGCCGAGGCCAGGATGCGGGCGATGGTGGTTTTGCCGATGCCGCGGTGGCCCGAGAAGATGTAGCCGTGGGCGATGCGGGCTTGGGCAATTGCATTCAGGAGGGTGCGGGTGACGTGGTCCTGCCCGACGACGTCGGCGAAGCGAAGGGGACGGTATTTGCGGGCTAAAACCTGGTAGGCCATCGGGCTACAGCTAGTTTATCGCCCCGCGGTGTGGAGGTGGGCAAAGCGTTCAAGCCGCTTGCCCTCTGGCTTGGTCTCTCGGCAGGGCATTCCACGTTGCCGGTCGAAGCAGAAGCAGCGCGCACCAAAGAAGCAGAACAAGGAGGTAGACGGCAGCGCTCGCATAGCTCCATCTCACGAAGGCGTGGAGATTGCGGTGGAGCGCGGCGATGCTCCTTCCGGCCTGGGACACAAAGGAGGAAAGGTCGACGGCCGCAAGACCGGCAAGAAAGAAAGTGGCCGGGCTACGCAGGCGGGCTTTCCCGGCGTAGATCAGCAGGACAAGGAGGCTTACGCCTAAGAAGATGGTAGCGCGGTCGACGGGTACAGGCGACCGCGACGGCAAAGCGCGTGCCATGCCGACTGCCGCGATCCCCGCAAGCAGATACGCCAATGCGAGAACCCACGACCTGGCCCGAAGGACCTGTCCTGTTTGCCGCAGCGTGAATCGGAAAAAGTCAACCGAGACGACGAGCTGCATCACAACGTCGACGGTGGAGAGGACGCTGGCCATCTCCCGATACCGTGGCCGGGGTACCACGGGAAACAACGCGAACAGGCAAACCGACCGCACAACATAAAACAGGAGCAACAGCGTAAACGCGGGCAGGCTGCGGGATACCTTACGCGCCAGGAGCAAGCCGATGAGGACGCACTCCAGGGCGGTGCCGGCGAACAGCAACGCATCGTTCAACGTAGAGATAACCGGCTCCTAGTCGTTGTCGGGCGGAACTGTGGCGTTCAGCTTTTCGGCGCCCTTGGGATTGAACGACACCGGAATCTGCACATACGGTTGGGGTGTCTGGGTGTAGTCAAAGCAGTCCGCAAAATCATCGGCAGCGGCGTCGCGTTGACCCAGGCTGGGCAGACTGAATGATTCTTCCGCATAGCGCAGAAAGCCTGAGGGCTCATGCACGGTGTGCGAGATGTAGCCGTGCCTGGCGTAGGGCGAGACGACGATCAAGGGCACGCGAAAACCCAGGCCCATGGCGTCCACGGTGGGTGGAACGACGTGGTCGTACCATCCGCCCCAGTCGTCCCAGGCGATAAAGATCGCCGTGGAATCCCAGAACGGGCTGGCGCCGATGGCGTTGGTGATGGAGGCGACCCAGTCCGCACCCTGCGAGGTCAGGCCGGCGCTGGCGTGGTCGGAGTAGCTGAACGCGGGCACAATCCAGGTCATCTGCGCCAGTTGACCGTTGGCGATATCGGTCAGTACCTGCGGCGGCGGCGAGATGACATTGTTGGTCCAGTCTGCGCCGTACCGGATGTGGTGAATCGCCTGGAAGGCAGACCAGATTTGGCCGCTGGTTCCCAGCGCCGGCGCGTAATACCGCCAGCTGACGCCTTTGCTGTCCATCACATCAGCCATGGTCTGGTAGTCCAGGCAGGGAAAGATGCCGGGCAGGTCCGTGCCGTTCGGTCCCAGCAGCGCCACACGGTCCGTGGTCTGATTGCCATCACAGCCCCAGAGGCCGTTGGGGTTCTCGTCGACCTGCCGCGATTGGCCGGCGATCATGTATTGGTGCGCTGGAAAACTTGGCCCGGAGTTGGACTGAAACATGCGGTCGCCCAGCGTGAATGTGCTCGCAAGCTGCCAGTAGGGCTTGGTCTCCGATTGCGGAACATAGGCGTACGGAAGGTTCGGAATCGGATAGCTCTTCTCGTGCGCGAAACCGTCCATCGCGCCACCGTTCAGGTCTGCATACCAACCGGTGTGGCTGTGATCGAGGTCGGTGCCTTGCTCAAAGGGAATCGGCTGCAAGGGGACCGTCACGCCATGGCTGGTACCGGACTGCACCGTATCTGCGCCAGGGAAGCCGTTGAACAGATTATCGAAACTTCGGTTCTCCTGCATGATGACCACAATGTGCTTGATCTTTGTGGCATTTGTGGGCGGAGGTGCGGGCGGGTTGGACGTGATGGCTGTCCCGCTCCCGCTGCAGCCGATGAGGGAGCACGTCAAAAGCAAGAAGACCAAGATCCCGGCCAGAACACGAGTCACAGTCACCTCAGAGAAGGGAGGATGAACGTCCTCTTGATGGGGACACAGGCCGTGCGCGGAAGTTTCGTACAGGCAAGTATTTGTTTGAGGAATTACAGACTTGGCGCGAGTTGGGTTACAGCAGCCACGGCCGATTGTGTTTTGGTGATGGTCTCCTCGACTTCGGCCAGTGTCGTGGTGTGGGTGAGGGTGAAGCGGACGGCGGTTTGGGCGAGCTCGCGGGGGTAGCCCATGGCGGTGAGGACGTGGGAGGGCTCGTCAGAGCCGGCGGCACAGGCGGAGCCGCTGCTGCACAGGACGCCGCGTTCTTCCAGTGCGAGCAGGACGGCTTCGCCGCCCGTGCGGGGGAAGCAGAAGCTGGCGTTGTTGGGCAGGCGCTGCGTGGGATGGCCGGTGAGCACGGCATCGGGCACGGCTGTGAGAATGCCGCGGATGAGCTGATCGCGCAAAGCCGTGAGCTGCGGCGTGAGGATGGGGAGTTCGGCTGCGGTGAGTTCGAGCGCGGTGGCGAAGGCTACGGCACCGGCGACGTTCTCCGTGCCGGAGCGGCGGTTGCGCTCCTGACCGCCGCCATGGAGCAAGGGCTCGGCAGGGATGCGGCTGCGCAGGTAGAGAGCCCCGATGCCCTTGGGCGCGCCGAGCTTGTGGCCTGAGAGAGAGATAGCATCGGCGTTGAGGTCCGGGACGCGGATGGGGAG
>CAXTRU010000340.1:0-3984 GCA_964246665.1 uncultured Acidobacteriaceae bacterium | reverse complement strand
GACCACGCTGGTGGACGCCATGTTGCGCCAGTCGGGCACCTTCCGCTCCAACGAAACCATGGTGGAGCGCGTCATGGACTCTAACGACCTTGAAAAAGAGCGTGGGATCACGATTCTCGCCAAGAATACGGCGATTCACTACCACGACTCGAAGATCAACATCGTCGATACGCCGGGCCACGCCGACTTCGGCGGCGAGGTGGAGCGCGCGCTGAAGATGGTGGATGGCGTGGTGCTGCTGGTGGACGCGAGTGAAGGCCCGCTGCCGCAGACGCGCTATGTGTTGTCGAAGGCGCTCGAGGCCAAGCTGACGCCGATCCTGGTGATCAACAAGATCGACCGCCCGGATGCGCGCCCGCAGGAGGTGCTGAACGAGGTGTATGACCTGTTCATCGACCTCGACGCGGACGAGAGCATGCTGGAGTTCCCGGTCATCTACACGAACGGCAAGGCGGGCACGGCGACCATGGATTTGGCCCAGCCGGGCACCGATCTACAGCCACTGTTCGAGCTGATCCAGAACACCATCCCGCTGGCGCAGGGCGACCCTGAGGGCTCACTGCAGATCCTGGTGACGAACCTGGATTACTCGGACTATCTGGGCCGTTTGGCGATTGCGCGCGTGTTCAACGGCACACTGCGCACGGGGCAGGAAGTGGCGGTCTCCAAGCGCAACGGCTCCTTGCAGACGGTTAAGATCACCAAGCTGTTCAGCTTCGACGGCCTGAAGCGTACCGACATCACAGAGACCACGCTGGGCGATATCGTGGCGATTGCCGGCGTTCCGGGCATCACCATCGGTGAGTCGTTTACGGATATCGAGAACCCTACGCCGCTTCCGCTGATCACCATCGATGAGCCGACGATTGCGATGCAGTTCTCGGTGAACAACTCGCCCTTTGCAGGGCGCGAGGGGTCGTATGTGACCTCGCGCAACCTGAAGGAGCGTCTGGACAAGGAGCTGCTAACCAACGTGTCGATCCGCGTGGAAGACACGGGTAGCCCCGAGACCTTTAAGGTGCTGGGGCGCGGTGAGCTGCAGCTTTCGGTGCTGATTGAGATGATGCGGCGCGAAAGTTTTGAGCTGATGGTGTCCCGGCCGGAGATCGTAACCAAGCGCGTAGACGGCGCGCTGATGGAGCCGTCCGAGCAGCTGACGATCGACATCCCTGAAGCGTTTGTGGGCACTGTGATCGAGCGGCTTGGGCCGCGCAAGGGCGAGATGGTGAAGATGTCGAACCACGGCTCAGGGCGTGTGCGCATGGAGTTTAAGATCCCGTCGCGTGGGTTGATCGGCTTGCGCAACGAGATGCTGACTGAGACGCGCGGCACGATTGTGATGAACTCGATTGCGGCCGATTACATCCCGTACCAGGGTGAGATTCCGCAGCGGCCGACGGGCGCGCTGATCAGTGACCGCGCGGGCACAACGACAACGTATGCGCTCAATGGGCTGCAGGATCGTGGCGTGCTGTTTGTGCCGGACGGCATCGAGGTTTACGAGGGCATGATCGTCGGCGAGCACTCGCGCGACAACGACCTGGACGTGAACGCGGTGCGCGAGAAGAAGCTGACCAACATGCGCGCCAGCTCGGCGGACGAAGCGCTGCGGCTGGTGCCGTACAAGCAGCAGACGCTGGAGCAGGCGATCGAGTTCATCGCTGACGATGAACTGGTCGAGGTAACGCCGAAGTCGCTGCGGCTGCGGAAGAAGATCCTGCAGGCGAACCGCCGGCCTCGCAAGGGGCAGCCTGTGGAGTAGTGCGTTCCTTCGCTGCTTCGGTCGTAAAGCATTTCGAAGAAATCTAGGTCCGGACTTGGAGGAATGCCCACAAGGTCCGAATCTTTGTTTTGTTCTTTCGAATGATTCAACTGCCAGCCACACACGTACGCGGCATGACGAGGCCTTGCAGGCTGACGCTTGCTGGCCGGTCCGGTGACATCAAAGTTGTTCGGGTCCAGACAAAAACGAAGGGCGCAGCCGAGTGGCCGCGCCCTGGTCTGGTGGTAGGAAGAACTACCGGGCTGATCCGCCGAAGACGCGGGTGACTTCGCGAGTGAATGCCTTAGCACCGGCGGGCGTCGGGACGGAGCCGTTCAGGATGGCCTCGTACGTGAGGTTTTGGCCGTAGTACGCCTTGGTGTCCTTGTTGTTTTTGTTCACTTCGTCGCCGTTCAGATCGACACCGGCAAACAGGCCTTTGCTGCGGGAGTAGGTGAGGAAGCCGGCGTTGGCAATGCCGCCTTCGCTGGCCTGCGAGTCACGCCCGACGGGACCGGCAGCCACCCCGATGTCGCCGCCCAGCTTAATCTTGTCCTTCAGCAGCTTGTCGCCGCTTTCCTTGCTGACACCAACGAGGACGAGGTCGGTACCCTGGCCGCCGGCCTGCAGGCCGAAGCTGACGCCGCTCATCTGGATGAACGCGGGGGCGCTCCAACCCTTGTGCGCGACGTAGCAGGTGGCCACTCCCTGGCCGTACTCGACGCCGCCGATGAAGGCGCCCTTTTTGAAGCTTGGGACGACGACGACGCAGTGGGCTTTCTTCGCGATGTTATCCGGAATGCCCTTATCGGGCACGTTGGCGAGCTCATGCAAGATGCCGGTAGCGGCATCGAGGCGCTCTTGAAGCTTGGGTTGCTGTGCGGTGGCGGTAAGGGTCATCACCGGGGCGAGCAGGGCTGCGGCTGCAAACTTTGCCAGACTTTTCAAAAATCCTCCTTGGGTCTCAGCAACGTATGATGCAACGCCGACGTAAAAGGGAAACATGACGCGGGTTGCAGTTTGTGTTCACGAGGAAAGGAGGAGGCAGCCCGCCACCGCGGATCATCGGGCCGGCTCACGAAGTGTGGAGGCGCAGATTTCGCCCAAATGACGTTTGCTTTAGGGCAGTACACGTCCGCGCGGGAGCTTCGTCTGTGTAGGGGGAGTTACCCGAAACCTAAGGAGCCTCATGCTGTTGCCATCGCGCGGACCCGCTTTCGCGTTTGCCCTGATGTTCCCCGTCTTCTGCGCTGCAGCACCGGCACAGGTTGCGACAGTTGCGTCCCGATCGCCGATCCTGGCCAGCCGCGACAGCGCGTTGCCCTCCGCACCGGAGCCACAGACCTCGAGTCCTGAACCGAGTCAGGGAAAGCCGCAACAGCCAGGCGCGCCCTCGTTGGAGGACCTAGGGCTGCGGCCGGACCAGGCAAGGGCTGACCTTGACGCGCAGCACCGGCTGGACCGCCGATCGCATGATCTGAAGGTGCACCAAACGCTTGGCCTGATCACCCTGGCTCCGATTGCGGCGGCGTGTCTGACCTCGGCGCTGGCCCCGCCCGACCCGCGGGGCAACAACAACGAGATCGGGCGCGACATCCACGTCTCGCTGGGTGGTCTTTCCGTGGCAATGTATGGCGCGACGGCGTACTACGCGATCAGGGCGCCGCGCATACCGGGGCAGGGGCCGACCAAGGGGGGCATCAAGCTGCACAAGTACCTTGTCGCGATCCACGCACCGGGGATGGTGTTGACGCCGATCCTAGGCGTGATGGCGTATAACCAGGCGGCCAGTGGACAGAGGGTGTCGGGCATTGCCTCAGCCCATGGAGCGGTTGCACTGATCACGGCTGGTGCGTATGCGGCGTCGATCATCGCGGTTTCGTGGCCTTTGCGTCTGCCCGGGCATCATGACAAGGCGGTTTCGCAGATAGCGGCGGCTTCGGCAGCAGACACGGGAGCACTGTGATGCGGCGACTGATTGCTGTGGGCGGGCTGGCGGTCGCTGCCACGGCCCTTGCGCAAACGGGGCCCGATGCGAGCTGGATCCTGGACAGCTCCGTGTTGACGTATCACATGCCCCATCCCGTGCATGAGGTGGAAGGTGTGTCGCGGGCAGCCAAGGGCAAAGGTGTTTGCCATGCCGGCATGTGCGACTTTTTACTCGCAGCGCCGGTGAAGACGTTCGACTCCGGCGACACCAACCGCGATCAGCACATGCTGCA
>CAXTRU010000339.1:0-3996 GCA_964246665.1 uncultured Acidobacteriaceae bacterium | reverse complement strand
CCGGCTGGCGGGAGCCGAGCGAGCAGATTACCGCCACGGCAGCGCGGGAGGGCTGGAAGCTATGGCTGCCCACGCCCGGCGAGCCGACCGAGGTAGTCGCAGGCCAGGAACCGCAATCGGCATGGTGGCAGCAAGGGGCCCGGTCTGAGGTGGGGGAGCGTCGTCGCGTGCGAGGGATGGTCGAAGAAACCGAGCGCTAGGCCTCCACTTTGGGGCTCTGTTGCTGCTTCATTCCGGCTCCCTAGATTTTTGCTGCCGGTCTAGCTATTGGCAGATCAGTAGATGACGAGGACGCGTCCTTTGTGGGCGTGGCCGCGGCAGTTGCACCAAATTGGGCTTGTCTCGACGACCGGAACCGAGTAGAAGGGGTGTTGCACCGACAAATCTCTGAAAACGCCTGAGGCGGGCGGGAGGAAACATGGCTGGATCAGCACACGGGCAGGTCGCGGTTCGCGAGGTGATGGACATCCGGCAGGCGGCGGAGTACCTGGGCATCAGCGGAGACACGCTGTACCGGTACGCCTCTGAGGGCTTTGTGCCGGCGTTCAAGCTAGGCAACCGGTGGCGTTTCCGCAAGAGCCTCCTGGATGGCTGGATGGACGAAAAGAGCGGTGTGCGCGCGGCGCCGGCGCCTGAGGCGATCGAAGCGGGTGCCCGGAAGCCGGTGCGGAAAGCAAGGTAGCTGCTCGTAGAAAGCAGTGGTCCGCTGTTCGTGTCTCGAAGCCGGGGCTGGCGCAGAGCATGGCTCCTACGCTGCATCGTTCTGGAAGTAGCGTCTGATGGCCGTAGCCACGGCCTCCACCTCGTCTTCCCGCAGGTCCGGGTAGATCGGCAGCGCGAGAACCTCCTTGGCCGCCTGTTCAGCGTGCGGAAGATCGCCCGATTTGTACCCCAGAAATTGAAGGCTCTCCTGCAAGTGCAGGGGCAGTGGGTAGTAAATCTCAGTTCCAATGCCTTGGGTCGTCAGGTGCGCTCGCAGAGCGTCCCGTCGCGTTGTGCGGATCACGTACTGGTGGAAGATCGGTGTCGCGCGCGGGTCCGTGTAGGGACATGTGATCGGCGCTTCTCGGACGGGTTCCGCTTCCGCTGCAGTGTTCTGGCTCGGCGCAGCCACCGGCGCAAGCAGTTGGTCATACAACGCTGCCAGCTCGCGGCGGCGTTGGTTGCCGGCCGGCAAACGGCGTAGCTTCACGGACAAAACCGCTGCCTGGATGCCGTCCAGGCGAGAGTTCCAGCCCAGGTGACCGTCAAACTCCTCATGGAAGTAGCGGCGGCGCATGCCATGGTTGCGCAGGGCGCGGGCATGCTCGGCGGCAGCGCCGTCGCGCGTTGTGATCATTCCGGCGTCGCCAAACGCAGCTAAATTCTTGGTGGGATAAAAGCTAAACGCGGCCGTCTCGCCCAGCGAGCCTGCCGGATGGTCGTTCCAAAGCGAGCCAAAGGCCTGGGCGGCGTCCTCGATGATCTTGAGGCCATGTTGTTGCGCGATGCCGGACAGGGCGTCCATGTCCGCGCACTGCCCATAAAGGTGCACCGGCAGAATCGCCGCAAACTGGACGCCCAGCGGCAAGGGGCGGCGCAGCGCTTCCTCCACAGATGGAGGCGAAAGGTTGAAGGTGTGCGGGTCGATGTCGGCGAACACCGGATGGGCGCCGGCGCGAAGAATAGCGCTCGCTGTCGCGAAAAAGCTGAATGGCGTCGTGATGACGGCGTGGCCGGGGCCGATGCCTAACGCGGCAAGGGCAAGCCACAGGGCGTCCGTGCCACTGGCGCAACCCAGGGCCGCCTCCGCCTGGCAGAACGCGGCAGCGGCGGCTTCAAAGCGCTCGGCGGGTGGTCCCAGGATGAAGTGCTGATGGGCGCAGACCTCTTCGATTGCGCTCAACACTTCGTCCCGGATCTGGGAGTACTCACGGCTCAGGTCAAGAAAAGGGACGTGTGTGGCAACGGCAGACATCTTCCCTGATAGTAGCGCGCCGACCGCTCCCAAAAAGCGCGCCGCGACTACACATCTGAGCTGTGGCGTGGCTGACCTCGCAGACAACGCTTGGCGCCGCTTTGGACTCCACTTGTCTAAGAGCTATGAAAGACTGTAGGGTGTACACGGCAGAGCGGACCCGCAGCAATCGATCGTGGGTCCTTGCTGTACCGGGACTTTCATCCGCTCAGAAAACATAGGAGATCGGCCATATGGATATCAAGCCGGCGCAGAACATCCAAGACACCTTCCTAAACACGGTGCGCAAGGACAAAAGCCCCATCACCATTTACCTGGTCAGCGGGGTCAAGCTCACCGGAAAGATCCGCTCCTTCGACAAGTATTCCGTGCTGTTGGAAAACAACGCGAAGGAGCAACTGATCTTTAAGCACGCGATCTCCACAGTGGTGAGCGGTCGGCCGGCGCACACAGAAGCGCGGCCCGAGATGCGCGGGGCAGCCGCGCCGCCGACGTCGCCTGAGAGCGGCGTCGTGGCCACCCCGGCCACCGTTCGCTAGATCGAGGTTTCCTTGGCGGAGCAGTCCCAGACAGAACGCGCGCTGGAGCGCCGTACGCTGGACGAGCAGGCGCTGCTGCAAACGCGGCGTCGTGCCTCAGGCGAGCGCGCCGTGCTGGTGGCGGTGGAGTTCACCGGTTTACGGCCACAGCTGGCCCCGGCAGCACGTCAGGCCCGCGCCGCCGCCGACCTGCTACGCGAGGAAGCTGCGGAAGAAAGCGGCACAAGCTCCGCCGCCGAGCGCGTTGCGGGCGTGCGTGGCGACGTGGACTTCGACGCTTCGCTGGCGGAGTTTCAGGAATTGGCGCGGTCCGCCGGTGCCGACATGGCGGCGTTGCTGATCCAGCGGCGCAGCAAGCCGGATCCGGCAACGCTGGTCGGCACGGGCAAGGTGGAAGAAATTGAAGCCACCGTACGGTCCACCTCGGCCGACCTGGTGCTGTTCGATCACGATCTTTCGCCTTCGCAGTTGCGCAACCTGGAAGAAAAGCTCCCCTGCCGGGTCATCGACCGAACGCAATTGATCTTGGACATCTTTGCGCGGCATGCGCGCACGCGGGAAGGTCAGCTGCAGGTCGAGCTGGCGCAACTGGAGTACCAGCTACCGCGGCTCGGCGGGCGCGGTAAAGCGATGTCCCAGCTGGGCGGCGGTATCGGCACTCGCGGACCGGGTGAGACGCAACTGGAGACCGATCGCCGCAAGCTCCGCCTGCGCATCGACCGGATCCAACAACAACTGGAAGGCGTGCGACGCATCCGGCGCCAGCAGCGGGGCCGTCGCGAAGCTGTTCCGGTACCCACGGTCGCGCTGGTGGGCTACACCAACGCCGGGAAATCGACCCTGTTCAACGCGCTGACCGGTGCCGATGTGCTGGAGTCCAAGCGCATGTTCGCCACGCTGGATCCGAAGCTTCGTCAGCTCATCCTGCCTTCGCGGCGGCGGGTCCTGCTCGCCGATACCGTCGGCTTTGTGCGCAATCTGCCCCACGCATTGGTTACCAGCTTCCGCGCGACGCTCGAGGAAGTGGAGCGGGCGGAGCTTTTGGTCCATGTGCGCGATGCTGCCAGCCCCACCCTCGCCGAACAGAAGACGCAGGTAGAGGCCGTGCTGGCCGAGCTTGAAGTGCGCGATACACCAACCATTCAAGTGCTGAACAAGGCCGATCTGCTGCCGGGAAGCTTCGTAGCGGCGCCGGGCGAACTGCTGGTGTCGTCCCGAACCGGGCAGGGCCTCCATGCGCTGCTGCAGGCCATGGACGCGGCGCTCACGGCCGATCCCCTACAGGAAGTGGAGTTCCGGATTCCGCAGTCAGAAGGGCGAGTCTTGGCCGCCCTGGAGCGTGGGGCCACGCTCAGCGAGCAGCGGTTTGAGGGCAACCTGCTGTATGTGCACGCCGTCGGGCCGGCGTCGTTGCTGGGCAGGTATCGACAGTATGTGCGGCGGGACGGTGTAGAAGCGGGGACGCGCGCGGCAGGTGACTAAGGGGAAGGAGCTGGACAC
>CAXTRU010000338.1:3341-4033 GCA_964246665.1 uncultured Acidobacteriaceae bacterium | reverse complement strand
AAAACAACACCCGCAAAGACTCTACTCTGGTCCAAAGTCCATAACAGCCTCTAGCGCCCTGCAGGCCGGAAACGCGCCGCCAATCCGCGCAAATCCGTCCCCTGCAGAAAAGCCTGCAGCACCGTCGCCATGTGCGCCTCGGCCACCTCAGGCTTGGCCGTCACATCCGGGCTTTGCACCTTCAGCAGCATCGGCACGGGCCGCCCCGCGTCCACCGCCATGGGCAAAACCCGACGCGGGTGCGCATACACAAACGTCATCGCGCCCGTCGCATTTGTGTACTGCCGGCAGCCGCCTGCATCGCACAGCGTCGAGGCCTCCAGCGTCTGCACCTGGCCGTTGTTATAGGTTGCCGCCACAAAGGACACCACACCGTTCGGCGTCTGCGCGGCGAGCTGCCCATGCCACACAGGGTCTTCGCCCCGGGCGATGTGGCACACTTCCACATCGTGCATGTCCAGCTCCGGCGACACACCCACCGACACCGTCGCGCCCCCATCCGGTGCCTGGTAGTCGCCCCAGGTGTAAACAACCACCCCCGTCGTTAGTGTGTCCTGATACGTCCGCACCAGCCGGTAAGCGCCCAATTGTGCCGGCATGGCCGGGATCACTGCATTCTGCGTCTTTGCCTGCTTCAGTCCATGGACGTCGTCGAGGCCAAACACCATCGCCAAGGCACTCACCGCCGCCAC
>CAXTRU010000338.1:0-3310 GCA_964246665.1 uncultured Acidobacteriaceae bacterium | reverse complement strand
GAAAGCTGGCACGCCGGTCCCGATGCGGGGAATGCGGAGCAGCCGCCGGCGCGGGCAGCACCTCGGCAGGCTTTCCCTTCAGCCGGTCCGCCAGCGCGAAGAAGAGAGAGAGCGCCAGCACAAACAGGCAAGCGCCGATGAGGTAATCGGCTCCCTCGGCGCGATCCTGCAGCCACGGATACGGCAGCGCGATCTTGTAGTACACCACCAGCAGACAAAGACGCACGAAGTTGAACAGGTAGCCCAGCAGCACCGCGCCCACCACCACCGGAGCAAACACAAACCACCGGAAGCGGTTCACATAGGCAAGGATCACCGCCGCCATACCCAGCGACACGGCCCCGCGGATGCCGTTGCACCCCGGAGCGATAAACATGCCGAAGTCGGGCGTAAACATGAGTCGCAGATTGTCTGGGGTCAGCGGCTCGCCCAGCAGGTGCGCGAACCCGCGCGCCACGGTCGCCGACGCATGCTGCAGCGGCAGATCTACCACACGGCTGAACGTCTCCGGCACGGGCAAAACCGCGCCCATCAATAGCACAGGGAACCAGGCCGCCCGCAGTAGCGGCATGCCGCCGAACAACAAGACCATCCCCAGCGCATACAGGATCGCCAGCAACGGCACCGGCGGCAGCTGTACCAGCCAGTTCTTGTGGACGGTGAGTACCAGCATCGTTTGATCGCGCAAAAAGACAACGAGCACCGTGACAGCAAGGACAGCAAAGCCCCACCAGGTGCCCTCGGTCGTCCATCCCGCCGAGCGCCACGCGCGCACAATTAGCCCAAAACACACAAACGGTACAAGCAGGCCCACCGACTTCAAATCGTCGGTACGCCAAACTTGCAGCAACCACAACGCTGAACTGTATAGAGAGAAGACGCCGAAGATGGCGCAAGAACAAGAAGCCGTGACCGCAACACGCCAGGGCAGCATCGGCGTAGAAGAGCGCGGTATCGTGGGCGAGCTCGCCGATACCTCAGTCAGACTCAAGGTCGTTCAGCCTGCCGGCAGCAGGCCTCCAAAGCTTGACTAACGCCCTTTGCGGACGCGCAGATAGGTGCGCAGCGACCGAAAGCCATATACGCCCCCAGCCAGACCAGCCAAGACCAAAGTTGGGTTTTCCGGTGAATTCGTGCAACCGCCCAGCGCGTACGCCGGTGCCGCGACCATCACCGCAGAGGCGAACACAGCCCATAGCGAAAGCTTCTTCATGCAAAACCCTTCTGCTGTACGTTCCCAGCTGCAACGCCGCAGCCGATCTATTTACCCGGAGACTGCTCATTACCCGGAGACTGCTCACGCGCAAAGGCTCGGGCAGCCCGATACGTAAAGTAAGGTTACGGGTTGGACTTCCGGCCAGTCAAGCTACCCAAGTGGAGTCCCTCTACGTCTTTTGCGCCACGCCTCTGCCGCCAAAGAGCAAACCCTCCAGCTTCCCCGGCGTCCCACGATGCATTGCCCTGTAAAATCAGCAGGGACTTTGTGAAGGAGAAACAAGCGGCATGGCAGCAATGGTGAACATCGTTGGACTTAAAGGGGTATACGAGGGCCTGCAAACCCGCATGGATAAGGCCGTCGAGGACTTTCGCACCCATCTGCTTAGCATCCGCACAGGCCGCGCCTCCGTTCACATGCTCGATGGCATCAAGGTGGAGTACTACGGGTCGGAGATGCCCCTGTCGCAGGTCGCGCAGCTGTCCGCCCCGGAAGCGCAGCTGATTCAGGTCGCGCCTTTCGAGCAGAGTATGGTGGCGCCCGTAGAGAAAGCCATCCGTCTTTCCGGCCAGGGCTTCAATCCCATGCACGACGGCAAGGTGATCCGCGTACCCATCCCGCCGATGACCGAGGATCGCCGCAAGGACGCCGTGAAGCGCCTCGCCACGACGCTGGAAGACCACAAGACCGCCCTCCGCAACATCCGTCGCGATGGCAATGACACCGTAAAGAAGGCCGCCAAGGAAAAGCTTATCTCGGCCGATGATGAAAAGCGCGCCAACGAAGAGATCCAGGCCCTCACCGACGGCCAGATCAAGCGCATGGACGAGCTGTTCAAGGGTAAGGAAAAAGAGATCCTTACCGTCTGATCTGGCCTAATCGGCCCCGCGGAATGCAAATGCGGTGTGCGCGAAGTACGCGGCGTTTTCGCTGCGATCTCCGCGTATACCGCGTTTGTCTTTTGGCTCCTAACCTACTTGTCTTCCGGATCGATGGGCGCTTGCGCGTCCTCAGCCTGCGCCGGGGTGGCGTGCACCTGGGCCACTTCATGCTGCATCGGGTGGCGCCCCGCCGCATAGCTGCGATACACGCTCACGTGAAAGCAGGCCTGGTGAAACTCCTCTTCCACATCGATCTTGCCGGCCTGCATGAGCGGCAGCAGGTACGCGCGCATCCACGCCAGCTCTGTGCTGCTCATGCCGCGCTTCGCCAGGTCCACGGCCTGCCCGGTCAGGTGCGGGGAGGCCGACTCGCCCCATAGCCCGGCCGCATTGCCGTTTACCATCTGCAGGTGCGCCTGATAGTTCACGGTGCGCACGGCTGAGGTGAGATAGATCGGCTCATGGAAGCGCTGATAAAACGCGTGCCCAATGTCCCCGGCGAAGAGAGCCGTCCAAGGACGCGCCGTTCGCCGATTTAGCGGCAGATCCTCATTCACGTGCAGGCTTTCACTGGCCGGTAACGCAACCAGCAGGTGCGCCGCACGGAGCCGCTCCAGGTCCGCGTCCGTCTGGATGCGCTCCAGGCCATCGCTGTCGGCCATCATGTTTTGGTGCACCAGCACGTCATGCGATCCCTTCAGCGGTGCGGGCATCAGCAAGCGGCCGTTGCGGTCATAGGCCATGGGCAGCACCGCAGGGCTTACCGCTGCCTCCGTGATCGCTTCGCGCTCTTCCAACGGCTCCGCGTTCAGCACCGCGGCCGGTCCAGCAGTCGAATCGGAAGGGTGGTTACGTCGCCGCGTTCCACCTGGCCGGTCTGAAGAGGAACTCGCCCCCGAAGGGACGGCGATCTCACCGCCGAATCCCTGAACCACAGCGGGTGGATGTACCGGCGTCGGCGTCGGGTGTGCAGGGGCGGCAGAAACGCTCGCCACCACGGCGGTTCCCCCAGACGAAACCATCTCCCCCGTCGTGGCCGCGTGCGCCCCCGGTGCCCGCTCCTCGTCGTCCGGCTGGGAGATCCCTTCCGCGTACGCCTTCGGCTGCGCCAGGAAGTACCCTCCCGTAGCGGCATCCCGGGCCATGGTGGGGTGGATGTTCGTGACCGCCGCTGCCGTGCCTCGCGCGGGGGCCGATCCCGAAGCGTGTACGG
>CAXTRU010000337.1:0-4061 GCA_964246665.1 uncultured Acidobacteriaceae bacterium | reverse complement strand
GGCGCAGAACGCCCTGAAGTACTACCCCGTGCCGAACACCGGAACGCCCGGACAGACGGTCAACAACTACTCCTACTCCACCACCTATCCCCTGCTCAACACCGTCTACTCCATCCGCATCGACCACAACCTATCGGAGAAGTCCAAGATCTTCGTCACCTACACCGACCGTGACAACGACATCACCAACGGCCACCCACCGTATCCGGGCGCCGGCGGCGGCGTCCAGATTCAGCACGCGTTTGTGAAGTACCTGCGCGTCGGCAACGACTACACGGTGGCCCCCAACCAGTTCAACCACTTCGTCGCGGGGCTCACGCGCCTATACCAGCTCAACACCAGCAACTCTGTCGGGCAGGAGGCGGACTGGGATGCCGCGCTCGGCATCAAGGGGCTTAGCGGACCCAACATCCCTGCCTTTGCCTTCTCCTCGAATCCTAGCGGCCTGACGTACAACGGGATCGGCTACCAGAACGATGCCGTGCAGCCGGTCAACGGCTTTGAAGTGAGCGACACCTATACGATCTCCAAAGGCCGCCACACCTTGGGTGTTGGCTTGGACTTTCGCAAGGACCAGTTCTCCAATGAGAGTTTCGGGTCGCAGTCAGGGACGTTTAACTTTGCGCAGTTTCAAACAGGGGCGGCCGGGGGCGACACGCTGACCGGCGACCCCTACGCGAGCTTCCTGCTCGGGCAGGTGCAGAACGCCAACGCCGCCGTGCAAAGCCGCGCGCCTCGCTTTGGGCAGTCGTATTACGCCGCGTTTGTGCAGGACGACTTCAAAGTGACGCGCAATCTGCTGCTCAATCTCGGGCTGCGCTACGACGTCGACGAGCCGCGCAACGATGCGCATGGCGATCTTTCGAACTTCGACCCCACGTTGCCGAACCCCGGCGCGGGTGGCCTTCCCGGCGCGCTGTACTTTGCCGGCAACGGCTCCGGGCGGATCGGTGGTTCCGGTGAGTTCGCGAAGACCTACAAGAAAGACTTCGCGCCGCGCTTCGGTTTCGCGTATTCGCCCGCGGGCTCCAACGGAACGACGGCCATCCGCGGCGGCGCGGGCATCTACTACGGTCCGCTGGACTACGCCGACTTCGGCGGGGCAAACCAGATCGGCTTCACCGCCAGCCCAAGTTACAGTTCGCCGGATGCCTTCTCACAGGCCTACTGCAACGGCAGGCTCACCTCTGCGGCAAACCCCTGCGCGGGTTCAGCCGGTCTGGATGCGGCCTTCCCATCCTTTGCGCCACCGCCGAACCTTGACCCCACGCAGGCCAATGGGCAAGCCCTGGGTGGCCAGCTGAACTCCGAGTACGAAGCGCCATGGATGGGGCGTCCCGCGGCGGTTTATAACTGGGGCCTGCAGGTGCAGCAGCAGTTCGCCACCGACCTCATCTTCACCCTCGGCTACATCGGCACAACCGGCACCTATCTCCATTCCAACCTGCTGCAGGTCAACGACCTTAACCCCAAATACTTCAGCTACGGATCGGCGGCGCTGAACAGCGCCTACACCGCAACGCCGGGCATCGCCGCTCCCTTTGCCGGCTTTTCGGGCACGCTCGCGCAGGCGCTTCGTCCCTTCCCGCAGTACCTCGACATCTTTTCCGACGGCGGCACCGAGAACCTCGGGCACTCCCACTACGAGGCGCTCACCGCCAAACTGGAGCGGCGCTTCCACAGCGGGCTCAATCTGCTGGCGTCCTATACGTGGTCGAAGTCGATCACGGATGCCGACTCGGTACTGCCCGCGTTCTCCGCCTTCAACGGCGGCCCCGGAAGTGTGCAGAATCCTTACAACCTGAAGAGTGAAAAGGCCCTCAGCTTCCAGGATGTACCGCAGAACTTTGTCGTGAGCTACATCTACGAGCTGCCCGTTGGCAAAGGGAAGAAGTTCCTCAGCCATAGCAAGGTCGCCAATGCGGTCATCGGCGGGATTCAGGTGGGCGGCATCGATCGCTACGTGAGCGGAACGCCGACTGCGTTCTCCTGCACCAACACCTCCATCGGCGCCTCGCTGGCGTGCCTGCGCTACGATATCGACCCTAACTTCGTAGACCACAGCTCAACGGCGAACACCGGCGACCCCACACTGCGCCACGTCTTCAATCCCGCGGCCTTCCACAACCCGAGCGCTGCGGGACCGATCGTGTTCGGCACCTCGCCGCGCGTTAACGGTGCATACCGAACGCCCGTGTTCAAGAACGAAGATTTTTCGATCACCAAATACTTAGCCAACTTCGGCGCGGCCGGAACGCTGCAACTTCACGTGGACATATTTAATGCGTTTAACAGGGTGCATTTCAGACCACCCAATACGAACCCCATTGATCTGCCCACACCAGACTCGCCGTCCGGGCACTTCGGGTCTTACTACGACGACTACGGCCAGCCAACCGTCCGACAATTTATCCTTCGGTATAGTTTCTGACCGGAGCTATATGACTGTTTGAAGCTGATAAACAAACGGGAGAGTAAGGTCGACTCTCCCCTCTTCCGAGCCTGAACAGGCCAGATCCACGTGCAACGAGAACCTCGAAAGGCTGTTAGTTCAGTGTGACGCTACCGGAGATGTTGCCACATGTGGTACTTGCGCTGACATACAGCGTCGGTGTACTGACGGGAGCTCGATTCGTAATGAACGGACCTCCGCCGCCGCTGCCACGCCCCTGAAGCACACCAGACCCTACTGTTCCGGCGCTGTCCGTAAGAACCCAGTTGAGCGAAGGTGCAGTACCCTCGCCACTCAGGTAGAAGGTATAGGTCCAGTATGTCGACCCGCCCGCTTGCTCAGCGACATTTAGACCGAACCTGATCGGGACACCGCCGTTTGAGCCACAGCTTGGTAAACTTAGTCCACCTTCGTAAGCAGGCTGTTGAGCCCTGGTACGAGCAGGAAATCCCATCAAAGCCCCGCTCAAGGTGCAGGCTAGAATAATGCGTTTGTGCCGTAGAAGCATCTAATTGCCCTCAGCTGGTTGCGAGCTAAGACGGAATACACTTGGTCCGTCTCCATCAAGAGGCGATTCTCAATCGGTTGGTTGACGAAGTTGGTCCGAGCGCGCGAGCGGGTGAATTGTAGCATGCCACTGTAGTCACATTCATCTCCGAAGACTGAAAGCGAACTGATCTCGGGGTACTCAAGCCATGATGGCCACATAGCTTGCTTTGAACGAGACCTAACTTTTTAAAGCTGTCATGCCAACTCTCGACCACTGGAACGGACTGTGAACGCTTCACCTAAGCTTCTCAACAGGCTGCCGAAGAACTTAAATCCCGAGCGGGCGATAGACCGTATTGTGCCGAAATGCCAAATCGGGTCACGTCTGAGATGGAAACTTCTCGGCGGCTTGTTCCTAGCCGAAACCGTTCTCGCACAAGGACAAGCAGCTCGTAACGGCGTAAGGCCTTCGCCGGAAGTGACTTCCAACTTTGAAAGGGCAACCGCGGCGCTGCAGGCAAACCAGCCCGAACAGGCGATCACCGCCTTTCAGCAGGTCACGCAGCAGTCGCCGCGCTTTGCGGAAGCCTACCTCAATCTCGGGCTCGCGTACGCCCGACTGGGCCGAAATCAGGAAGCCGTCGACGCGCTCGAAAAGGGCATTCAACTGAAGCCCTCCATGCGCGGAGCCCACCTTTTTCTTGCGATCTCGGCCTATCGCCTCAACCACTTCGAAGCAGCCGACATCGCCGTGCGCAAAGAGACCACGGCGCACGCCACCGACCCGCAAGCCTGGATGTGGCAGGGCATCATCGATCTAGCTCTGGGCCGTCTCACGGACTCGCTCGAGGCTCTCGATCGCGCGTCGGCCCTTGATCCCAACAACGTGGACATCCTGTATCACCGTGGCCACGCCGCGCTGGCGCTTTCACGGCAAAGCTATGAAGCCATGTTCAAGCTCGACCCCCAGTCCTGGCATGTGCATCAGGTGCTCGCGGAGGCCGCCGTGGAGGCAGGCAACGATGCCGAGGCCATCGAGCAATACAAGCAGACCATCGCGCTCGCGCCGCCGCAGAGCGGTCTTTACGAGGCCATGGGCACGGCCTACTGGCGGAGCGGA
>CAXTRU010000336.1:0-4064 GCA_964246665.1 uncultured Acidobacteriaceae bacterium | reverse complement strand
AGGCGGCACCCAAACTTTTCTCTGGCCAGCATCGTCTCCTCTTTGTTGGCCTCAAATGGCTGAATGGAACGGCCGCTCGTCCGCGAGCGCCGCGCTGAATTTCACAAGGGCAGGAAATGATTGACGAGAAGAGAGGGGCCACCCCGGCAACACCGCGCGAGCTGGGCGACTCCTTTGCGGCAGCGAACTCACCCTCTTACGGCGCCGATCTCGGTGCCGACTTTGCAGCCAAAAACTCGGTAGATCCCGAGCACTACGACCCCATCCATAACCGGATCGACGTCGAGGCGCAGCGCCGGCAGCGGCGTCATAAGTGGTATTGGCTCGCCGCACTGATCCTGCTCGTGATCACGTTCTTCCTCGTTCACCGGTTTACCGCCAACTCGGACAATACAAAGGCCGGCAGCAGCGCCTCCGGCGGCGGCAACGGAGGCTCCGGTGCGGGCGGCAACAGCTCACCCAGCAAGGGCGGCTCGGGCAGTTCCAGCGGAGGCGGCCGCGGCGGTCAAGGGCCGGCGGCGATCACCGTCGGTCAGTCGCGCACGGGCACCATCCCCATCTACAACGATGCGCTCGGAACCGTGACCCCGGTCTACACCGTTACCGTGTACCCGCGGGTCACCGGGCGCGTCATGTCGGTGTTCAACAAGGAAGGCCCGCTTGTGCAGAAGGGCCAGCGCCTGCTTGAGATCGACCCTCGGCCGTATGAAGCCAACCTGCTGCAAGCGCAGGGTACGCTGAAGCGCGACCAGGGCGTTCTCGCCGAAGCCGAAGTCGATCTCGCTCGCTACCAGGCAGCCTACGCCCGCAACGCCATCGCCAAGCAGCAGTTGGACGATCAGGAACAAGTGGTGGAGCAGGACAAGGGAACCGTCCAGGCCGACCAGGGCACGGTGGACTACGACAAGGTGCAGCTGGCCTACTGCCATATCACCTCGCCCATCACGGGCCGCGTCGGCCTGCGGCTGGTCGATCCCGGCAACAACGTCTTTTCGGGGGCGAGCACGACGCTCGCTGTCATCACGCAACTGCAGCCCATCACGGTGGTCTTCAACGTCTCAGAAGACGCCTTGCCGCAGATCCAACAGCAGCTGCGGGTGCAACACGCGCTCACCGTCGACGCGTACGACCGCTCCAACGACACCAAAATCGAGTCCGGCAAGCTGACCTCGCTGGACAACATCATCGACACCTCCACGGGAACAGTGAAGTTCCGCGCCAGCTTTAATAATCCAAAGAACGAGCTGTTCCCGAACCAGTTTGTGAACGCTCGTCTGCTGGTCAAAACGCTGCAGAACGTCGTTCTGGTGCCCTCTGCGGCCGTGCAGCACAACGGCACCGCCGCCTTTGTGTACACCGTTGCGCCCAACAACACGGTCGCCGTCCAGCCCATCACGGTGCTCACGTCCAATGAGCAGGACACCGCGGTGACCGGCTTGCCCGCGAACGCCAACATCGCCACCAGCGGTTTTGACCGCCTTGAGCCCGGGGCGCATGTCCAGGTCCGCTCCCAAAGCCAGCGCCGTCCAGGCCAGGGCCGGGGCAACGCCACCAACACCTCCACCGGCGGAGGCAACCAGGCCCCATGAACCCATCGCGTCCGTTTATTCTTCGCCCGGTAGCCACGGCGCTACTGATGGTCGCGATCTTTCTCGCGGGCGCCGTCTCGTACTTCCAGCTGCCCGTCTCCGCCCTGCCGGAGGTCGATTACCCGACCATTCAGGTGCTGACGTTCTACCCCGGTGCTTCCCCCGATGTCGTCGCCAGCGGCGTCACCGCTCCTCTGGAGCGTCAGTTCGGCGAAATCCAAGGCCTAAGCCAGATGACCTCCACCTCCGCCGGGGGTGTGAGTGTCATCGTCATGCAATTCCAACTCTCGCTCAACATCGACGTTGCCGAACAGGAGGTGCAGGCCGCGATCAACGCCGCGCAGAGCTACCTGCCTGCCAACCTGCCCGTGCCGCCGGTGTACTCCAAGTCCAACCCGGCCGACGCGCCGGTGCTCACCCTTGCGCTGACCTCGGATGTCACGCCCCTGTCGCAGGTCGAAGACCTCGCCGACACGCGTCTTGCGCCCAAGATCTCCCAGATCGCCGGCGTGGGTCTGGTCAGCATCTCCGGCGGGCAAAAGCCAGCGGTGCGCATCCAGGCCAACCCCACGGCGCTGGCCAGCTACGGCATCAACCTCGAAGACCTGCGCAACGCCCTTACCGGCAGCAGCCTGAACTCCGCCAAGGGCAACTTTGACGGGCCGGCGCAGGACTACACCATCAATGCCAACGACCAGTTGCTGTCCAGCGCCGACTATAAGAACGTCGTCGTCGCCTACCGTAACGGCGCGCCCGTCATGCTCACGGACGTCGCCAAAATCGTCGACGGCGTGGAAAACACCAACCTTGCCGCCTGGGTCAACGCCACGCCTTCGGTCATCCTGAACATCCAGCGGCAGCCTGGCGCCAACACCATCCAGGTCGTCAACAACATCACGCGGCTGCTTCCCCAGCTTGAGACCGGCCTCCCAGCCTCCGTCCATGTTCAGGTCGTGAACGACCGCACCACGGCCATCCGCGCTTCGGTATCCGACGTCGAGTTTGAGCTTGTGCTCGCCATCGGCCTCGTCGTTCTGGTCATCTTCCTGTTCCTACGCAGCCTGTCGGCGACCATCATTCCGTCCGTCGCCGTTCCGCTGTCCCTTATCGGCACGCTGGCGGTGATGTACCTGGCCGGCTTTTCGCTCAACAACCTCACCATGATGGCGCTCACCATCTCGACCGGCTTCGTTGTCGACGACGCCATCGTGATGATCGAGAACATCTCGCGCTACATCGAGGAGGGCTACGCGCCGCTGGAAGCCGCGCTCATCGGCGCCGAACAGATCGGCTTCACCATCCTCTCGCTCACCATCTCGCTCATCGCGGTGCTTATCCCGCTGCTCTTTATGGGCGATGTCGCCGGCCGGCTCTTCCGCCAATTTGCGGTGACGCTTGCGGTCACCATCATCATCTCCGCCTTCGTCTCCTTGACGCTGACGCCGATGATGTCCGCGCGCCTGCTGAAGTACACCGCGGAAGAAGACCAGGGCCGCTTTTATCGCGTGTCTGAGCGCATCTTTGAGCGCATCATTGCCTTCTACGGACGCACCCTGCGCTTTGTGCTCCGCTTCCAAACCGTGGCGCTCCTCGTTGCCTTGCTCACGGTCGTCCTGACCGGCTTTCTCTACGTCACCATTCCCAAGGGATTCTTTCCGGTGCAGGATACCGGCATCATCCAGGGCATCACGCAAACCTCGGCCGACACCTCGTTCAAAACCATGGCGGACCGTCAGCAGGCCATCGCGAACGTGATCCTGAAGGATCCTGCGGTGGAGAATCTGTCCTCGTTTATCGGTCCGGACGGCACCAACACCACGCTCAACAGCGGCCGCATCCAGATCGACCTCAAGCCGGTGGAAGATCGCAAGATGTCCGCCACGCAGGTTATCGATCGCCTGCAGCCCGAGCTGGCCAAGGTGCCCGGCATCAAGCTCTACATGCAGCCGGTGCAGGACCTCACCGTCGACGACCGCGTCAGCCGTACGCAGTACCAGTACACGATCGAGGATCCCAACGAGAACGAACTCGTCCAGGTGTCGCATGACTTCGTCAATCGGCTGCAAAAGCTGCCTGAGCTTTCCGACGTCGTCACGGACCAATCGCTGGGCGGCCTCGCGCAGCGCCTTGTTATTGATCGCGCCACGGCCTCGCGCTTCGGCGTCACGCCATCCACCATCGATAACACCCTGTATGACGCGTTCGGCCAGCGGCAGATCAACACCATGTACACGCAGGTCAACCAGTACCACGTGATCCTGGAAACCCTGCCGCAGTTCCAGCAACACCCCAACTCGCTGGACGATATCTACGTCCAGTCCACCACGGGCGGCTCGGGGTCGTCCTCCGCGAGCGGCGGCTCGCAAACGGGCAGTGCTTCCACCGGCGCCGGGGCCACCACGACCTCCGGCAATGCCTTGCTCACCGCCTCGGCGACGGCCGGCGTCAATAGCAACGCCAACTCCACCTCCGCCC
>CAXTRU010000335.1:0-4084 GCA_964246665.1 uncultured Acidobacteriaceae bacterium | reverse complement strand
TCGTCTAAAACTTACTGCTTATATACGCTTTAACTAAATGTCCCGGCCCCTTTTGGCTCGGGCACTCTTGTTCTCCAAAAAAGCTACTGCGCAGCCAGCGTGTTCAACAAGGAGGGCGTCGGGCTTCCCCAGCCAGTCACCAGGTCAAACCCAGCCACCGCTGAGTAGCTTCCGGACGTTCCGCTGAGGATGTCGTGGAAGTCGGTGTCATAGGTGCTCGCATTCGCGTTCTCCGGATAGATCAGCGGGTTGATGAAGCCGATGCCGCCCTTGCCCTGCGAAGCGCGCTGCTGGTTCACAAGCGCCACATACGCTGCCCACATCGGTGCCGCGAAGCTGGTGCCGCCGTACTCGTTGGCCAGGCAGGTGGTCTGGTCGTCGCACGTATAGAACGTGAAGTTGGCGTTGGCGGCGACATCCGGCCCGCTGCGCAGGGTTGTGGAGCCCTTGTTGGTGGAGTTGATGGCCGCCTTCTGCCACGAAGGAATGGCGATCTTGTCCGGCGAGATGCCGCCGCCGGAGTCGACCCAGGCCGTCTCCGACTTCCAGGCTCCGCCGGCCGAAGCGGTGACCAGGTCCGTGCCGCCGACGGCAGTGACGTAGGCGTCATCGGCAGGCCAGGCCTCATTTCTGGACGACCAGGTGGAGCTGTCCCCTGAGGCCGCAAAGAAGCTTTGTCCCTGCGCGGCCATCTTTTGGAAGTAGGGGTCGAGCGTGGAAGGGTCGGCCGGCGTCCAGCCCCACGAGCAGCCGATGGTGGTAGGCAGCGGGCTATGGGTCGTCATGGCGCTGATGATGGCGGTGTCGGTGGAGCCGATGTACACCTGCAGGCTGGCCAGGCCGGGCGCCATGCCCAGCGCCTGCGTCATGTCCAGATTCTGCTCGCCATCGTCGCAGGAGGTGCGCCGGCGGCCGCCGTTGTAGTTGCAGGCGGTCGAGGTGCCGTCGACCGAGATGAGCTGTGGGGTCAAAGGCAGGGTCTGGCCGATGTTCCTGTAGTACGTCTGCAGATCAGTGAGATTGGTGCCTTCGTACTCAAACAACCCCATATTCTGCCCGGCGCCCGTCAGCGATCCATTGCCGTAGTACGCCGCGCGCATGTCGGAACCCAGAAACGACGCCGAGGGCCCCGAACCCGTCGTGGCGTGGCCCGAGACGGCCTCCGGGCTCACCCCGTTGGCCTGGGCAAAGTCGGTCCTCTTTACACGGAGCGGATGGGGCATCGAGTAGTTCTCCAGACCCGAAACATGCCACAGGGCAAAGGGCAGCGTGGTCGTCGGTTCGCGGTCGGCCGAGTAGAACGTGCGAGCTTCCGTGGGGTGCTGGAAGGTGAGCAGGTTCACATGAAACGCCTTCTCGACCGCCGTCACGGGCGCGACCACCTGCACCTCCATGCCATCGCGGGATCCGCCGGTCACCGTCAAGCCATTGGCCTTGGCGAACGCAAGCACGGTGTTGTATGAGGCCTGCGTCGGCCCGAACCGCTCCGTAAACTGCGCCGGGGTGAGGAAGTGGTGAAAGTTCGACGAGGAGGGATCATACAGATCATCGATGAAAGCCTCCAGACCGTCCGGATCGCGGACCGGCAGGACGAGGTCCAGGCCGATCTGTTGCGTTTTGTCCATGTGCGCCATCGGCTGGGTGCGTCCCGTGGAGACCACATCATGGATGTGCCGGGTAAGAACGTTCTGGGCCGAGGCGGAAGCGGAAGAAAGGGTCGCGCACACCGCCAACGAGAAAGGTGCAAGATACCGCACGGTACGAGAAGCAACTCCAGACATGTGAAGCTCCTGGTTCGGGATAGATGCAGGGCTTCCCCGACCCTGCCTACGACTTTCGGGGAACAGACGTAACCTACTTTGGTTACCAAGCTCCTGGGTGGCACAACGGTATCACCCGACGGCAGGTTTGGGAAAGCGAGCTTCAGGCTGGCGACGCTTTGCCATGCAGCCCCTCGAAGTTGCTGATTTTGCGCCCCCTACGTTGAGGGCTGCCTCGGGCCGGGGATTGCGCCGCCACTTCGATGCGCTAAGACCCGCTAAAAGCCGTGAATAACGGTACATTGGTGTGTTACCGTTCAAGTCACTTCCTGTGCGCAGATCGTTGTTGTGCATCAGATTTCTTCCCACAAAGGGAAGCTTTGCTCTTTCTTGCCATCGTTCGTCGAAACAAAAGGGACAGTTGCAGCGCGGCACCGGGTTGTGCAGCCGTGGGGTGAAGGTGGGTCATGGTCGAGCAGTCGAAAACCGAGGGCGTGGGCGTCCGCTTCAGCGCCTACATCGGGGAGCTTCGCGAGTTTTTCATGAGCCGGGGTGTGCCGTTCGGCTCGCCGGAGGATGTAGTCGGCTTTGCAGATCGTGTTGGGGAGCTGGGCCCTTTTCAGGAGGAGATGGGATCGCTGGTCCGGTCCATTTTCTTCCAGGAAAGCGAGCATCTGGGGCGCGGTGAGTTGCTGGAGCTGGTGGCCGTTGCGGTCGGTGGGCCCGAGGTGGAAACGGCAGCGCAGCAGATGCACACCTCCGTCCGGCAGATTGTGCTGTTTGTGAATGCGGCGCTGCAACAGCGGCAGTACATGATTTTCGACGAACTCAGCGAAGGGGGCGAGTCTTCGGTGACCGCCGGCGATATTCTGGCTGCGTCGGCCGTGGCGCGAGAGGGAGCGGAGGAACGGTCTGTGGCAGGAAAGGTTCCAGGAAACGGGTTGTATACGGGTTCAGAGCTTGCGCGCAACGCGACCCCGCGGCAGGAGGCTCCCTCGGCGAGCAGCGGCATGCTGTTCAAAGCCGTATCGATGTCCGAGGCAGAACAACGCCGGGGCCAGGATGAGGACGACGACATGGGCAGCCCGGGCCCGCGCCGCCCCTGGCTTCTCCCGGCTGGCATCGGTGCGGTCGTTGTGCTCATCGGCGGCCTGTTCTTTTCCAAGGTCGTGACCCCGCACACGGCGGCAACGAGTGCACCGCTCGGCGTGGCACAAAGCGTAAGCGCACCCATCAACGCCAGCGCCTGTGTCGCTGGGCCGAGTGCCGGCAGTTCACGCGCCAACTTGCAGGAGCGCTCCCGTTGGGCGCACAACCTTCTGGACCAGAAGCTGTATGAGGCTGCCCTGCCGGAGTTGCGCGCCGTGGCCCAGCTCGATCCCGGCTTCCCCGGCATCAACCTTGACCAGTCGGACGCGCTGCTGCAACTGAAGCGCCCGCAGGATGCACGCGACGTGGTCGACACCCAGATTGGGATCTCCGAGTGCTTGGCCAAGCTGCCCGGACCCGCCCTGGATGCATACTGCCGGGCGGAGTTCTCGCCTTCCACGGTGGGCGGCTGCCGTCCGCAGTTGGCGCACATTCGCCAGGCGGCAGAGCTCCAGGCCGCGTTGATCCATCTCGAGCTGGGCCATCAGGCTGCCCCGGACGCAAACGCCACGGAAGCCGCCGCGCCCGAGATGCGCACCGCACCCGCCGAGCGCCCTGTAACGGAAACGCCCACTCCCAGTGCAGCTATTGCTACGGCCGCTCCGGTGGTCCATGTTCGGCGTCCGCCGCCGCTGCCCCCGGCTACGGAAGGCGATACGGCTCAGGCCCCACGTGCGGTCGAAAGCGCGCGGTCCACGTCCAAGCCCAAGCCGCAGCAAAAGCCTGCGGGCGACGACTCCCTGCGCCGGGGTGAGGGGACAGATTCTGCTTTGGGCGCCTATTCAAGGCCCCAGTAACGCAAAGGATTTGGCGATGAAAACAAGTGTCTGGATGCGGTGGACCACGCTGGCCCTGCTCGCCGTAGCTGCGAGGGTAGGTCAGGCGCAGGAGATTGCGTTTGGCGGCATTGAGCTGGCCTCCAGCAGTGTGAAAGGCCTGACCTTTGTGTTTCAGCCTGGCGTCGATGCCGCCAGCGGTCAAGGCGGGGCCCGGCCGGAGCGCATGCAGCGTCTCCAATACGCCGAGCGCAATGCCAGCTTCATCAGCATGAAGGACGGCTGCCGGCTGAGCGAGCGCGGCATGAACCTGCTGGTGAAGGACACCAATGAGGTTGTGCAGGAGTTGCGCGATGGCGCCAAGGAAAAGAACCTGCCCAGCCTGAAGCTCTTTGTGGT
>CAXTRU010000334.1:0-4113 GCA_964246665.1 uncultured Acidobacteriaceae bacterium | reverse complement strand
CTTCGGGGGCGACAGGGGGGGCGACAGGCACCTCCGGCTCTTCCCCGTCCACCGGGTCCACCGGGTCTACGGGGGCACCGGGCGCCACGGGCACTACCGGCAGCACAGGGGCGCTCCATACTTACACGGTCACCGTGACCGCAACGGCGGGCGGCACGCTGGTGCACGCGCAAACCCTCACCCTTACCGCTCCATAACCGACGAACTCACCGGAAGACTCACCGTGCCTCTGCCTTTCGCCAACTCGCCCCATTGCAGCCGCCGTCCACGCACGCTTGCCGTCGCGCTGCGTCGGGCCCTGGTGCTGCTGTTGTTGGCCGCGGGTTTGTTTGGCCGCCGCGCTCATGCCCAGGACGCCACGCCCGCAGATCTCGGCCTGAGCTACCTGCAGGAGCGCACCAAATTTGTCGGCTCCGGCACCAACCCGTACTTCATGCTGCGCGGGGCCAAGGTCGACTTCGCCTATGAGTTCACCCATGGCATCGGCCTCGCCATCAGCGGAACGGGTTTATCGACGGTGAACCTGCGCGGCTCCCTTGATGTGGAACAGATTGCCTTGATGGCCGGGCCGCGCTTTACACGCAACTTCGGGCACATCACGCCCACCGCCATCAATCGTAAGGGTGGCGTTTACGTGGAGGGCAAGGCCGGTTACGTGATTGCGACCTCCGGCGCCTACCCGGTCAACGGCGTCCTCATGGACCACGCCTCCGCGCTCACGTATATGGGCGGCGCAGGGGCAAACCTCCACCTGTATGACCGCTTCGATCTGCGCGTCATCGAGCTGGAATACGTCCGCAATCAGCTGCCCAACGGTGGAACCAATGTGCAGAACAGCCTGCGCCTGGGCGCCGGGATCAACTTTCACTTCGGCCTTTAAAGCGAAGGCTCCACATCGCATCGGGATCCCGGGGCTCCACTCAAACGTCGGCGAGGCGTGCAGTATAAGCGCATGGGCCCGCTGTTCGTTTTCAACGACGACATATCTTGTCCGATTTCGAGGCTGCATGACCGCGACATCCGCCCCCCGCATCCTACGAGATGCGATGGGTGCACGATCTTTCCATCAATCGACCGCAGAAAACGCAGACCTTCGGACTGAAGACCGTTTGCGTCTGTTGATCGATACGGGCCTCCTGCTCAGCTCTGAGCGCAGTCTCGATGTGATCGTGCAGGCGGCTCTCGACGCTGGTCTCGCGCTGTGTGGTGCGGCGTTTGGGGCTTTCTTCTACAACAACCTGGGTACCGACGGCGAACCGTACCAGCTCTTCAAGGTGTCCGGCATCGACCTGGAGGTCTTCGCGGGATTTCCCATGCCGCGCACCACGCCCATCTTCGGCCCCACGTTCTACGGCGAGTCCATCGTCCGGGCCGATGACATCACCAAGGACCCTCGTTACGGGCGCAATTCGCCGTTGGTCGGCATGCCGCCCGGCCACGTTCCGGTGCGGAGCTATCTGGCCCTCCCCGTGCGCAGCCGCGCCGGTGAGGTGCTGGGCGCGCTGCTGTACGGCCATCCCGAGGCCGGCGTCTTTCCGCCCGAGGTCGAAGGGCTTGTCGCCACTGTCGCCTCGCAGGCCGCTGTCGCGATCGAAAACTTCCGGCTGACCGAAAGCCTTACCCGCGAGATCGCGCTGGCCGATGTCGCCCGCGCTGAACAGCGCTCCACCGACCGCCGGCTTCGCCAGGCCCTGGATGCCGCGCAGTTGGGCACCTGGACCTGGGACGCCGGAACGGGGTTGGTCGACTTCGACCGCCGCGGCGCGGAGTTGTTCGGTGTGCCGCCGCATGTGCCCGTACCGCGCAATGCCCTGCGCGAGCGCGTCGTGCACCGTGAGGATGTGGAGCAAACCCCGGACGACCTGCGCAAGGTGCTGGCCGCCGGCGGGCAATACCTCGCGGAATACCGTATCCAGCTCTCCGACGGCTCAGAACGGTGGATCGCCGCGAGCGGCAATGCCACCCTCCACCCGTCCACGGGCAAGATGACGGGGCTGGTCGGCACCGTGCAGGATATTTCGCAGCGCAAGGTTCAGGAGGACTCGCTACGCCAAAGCGAGAAGCTGGCGGCGACAGGCCGCCTGGCGGCCACCATCGCGCATGAGATCAACAACCCGCTGGAAGCGGTGACCAACTTGATCTACCTGGCCAAGACCGACCCGACGACGCCCACACCGGTGCAGCGCATGCTGGAGACCGCCGATACGGAGCTCGCTCGCGTGGCCCAGATCGCCCAACAGACGCTTGGTTTCTACCGCGACACGATGCGCCCGGCCGATATTGACCTGAATGCTCTCTTGGAGGCCGTGGTGGAGCTGTTCGGCCGCAAGCTCGCCGGGAAGAAGTTGGAGTGTGTGCTGGACTTGGACCCCGGGCTGAAGATTGTGGGGCTGCAGGGCGAGATTCGGCAGGTTGTGTCCAATTTGCTCGTCAACGCCATTGACGCCTGCGGCAAAGCGGGCGGGTCGATTCGCATTCGCGCGCGCCGGCGTCATCGCAACGGCAAGCACGGGGTGTCCGTCCTGGTGATCGATCAAGGAAGCGGCATCCCCAAGGATGTTCGGCATCGCCTGTTTACCCCCTTTGTGACGACCAAGCAGTCGCTTGGAACCGGCCTTGGCCTGTGGGTGACCCGGGGCATGGTGGAAAAGCACGGCGGCTCCGTCCATTTCCGCTCGCGCACCGAGCACCCCTCCGGAACCGTATTCCGGGTGTACCTTCCACAAACTGGGGCTTCGCCTCTTTTTGGTTCACAAAGCACGGAAGTTCTCCAGTAAACTTGGGGGCGGAGACATCCCTGCAGCTTTGTGTATGAGGGGCTAGCTCCGTTTTTTTGACGCGGTACCCGGGCCCCTGCGAAGGTTCCGTTCATCCGCCTCGCACAGGCCAACGAATGCATCCTTACCTACTCTTCAGTGACGCCAAGACGTATAAACGCACGCCGTCCCGCAAAACGGGAATGGGGTCGACGACCACGCCCCGTCGCCACGCATCCTGGTTGTTGACGATGAAGCTCTTATTGCGGACACAATCGTCCAAATCCTGAATCGCAACGGCTTCATCGCCGAAGCCGCCTACTCCGGCGCCGACGCGATCAACCTCGCGAAGAAGCACTGCCCTGAACTGGTGCTTTCCGACGTGATGATGCCCCATGTCGACGGCGTAGAAGCCGCGATCGCGATCCGCGAAGCCTGCCCCGACACCCGCATCGTGCTCTTCAGCGGCCAAGCCGCTACCGTCGAGATTCTCGCCCGCGCCCGCCAGCGAGGCCACGACTTCGAACTGCTCCCCAAGCCGATTCATCCGACGCAGTTGATTAAGCACTTGCGGCAGTAGCAGCAAACAGCAAACAGGAAATAGGGAGCAGGGTGCTTTCCGAGCAGAACAGTTCACCAGGGACGCAGGGCTTTAAGGATCTCCTAGTTTGGCAGCGGGCTGTTCAGATGAGCCTGGCTCTTTACAAGCTGACGGCGGGCTTTCCAAGGGAGGAACTGTATGGCTTATCCGGCCAACTCCGTCGCGCAGGTGTTTCCGTGGCCAGCAACATTGCTGAAGGTTGGGGACGGCAGTCCGAGGGTGAGTACCGGCATTTCCTCGGCATGGCACGGGGGTCCAATCTCGAGGTGCAAACCCAACTCATCATCGCAAGAGAACTCGGCTATGGCGAAGGAGAGTTCTTGCGCCGTGCTGAAGGGCTTTCCATCGAGGTAAGCAGGATGCTGATCGCCCTGATGCGCACGCTTCATTGATTTCTCATGCAGGCCTGCTCTTTTTCCTAAGCTGGTTGAACCTATTTGCTATTTCCTGCTTCCTATTTCCTGATGCCCATCACTCTCCCCATCGCCGTCTACTACGAACAGCCACACTGGTTCAAACCCCTCTTTGCTGAACTGGACCGCCGCGGCACCCCGTACGTCAAGCTCTTCGCGCCGGATCACTTTTATGACCCCGCCGACCACCCTGAAGAGAAGTACTCGCTCGTGTTCAATCGCATGAGCCCTTCGGCCTGGAACCGCGATCACGGCGACCAGATCTTCTGCACGCTCGGCTTCCTGGAGCACCTCGAAAGCCGCGGCGCGAAGGTGCTCAACGGCTTCAAGGCATTCAGCTCTG
>CAXTRU010000333.1:0-4152 GCA_964246665.1 uncultured Acidobacteriaceae bacterium | reverse complement strand
GGTTGGCACACCGAACAGGTTGTTATTGTTGAAGCTAGCTACACCGCCAGCCCCCGCGGTTCCGGGTTGCAGGTTCGGGTTGTTGAAGATGTGGCGGTTGAACCCGTTAAGGAACTCGCCCTTCAGGATGAAGTCCACCCCCTCCTTGATGGGGGTGCGCTTCAGCAGGCTGAAGTCTTCGTTGAGGTACTTCGGTGACCGAATCTCGCCGGTGACGCGCGGAATATTGCCGAAGGCATAGGCGCCCCCGTTACGGAAAGTCGCCGAGTTCTGGTCAATGAAGGCTGCCGGGTTGAAGTAGCTGGCCGACGCAGAAGCCGCATTGGCCACAGCACTGGGGGCTCCGGCAGGCACCAGATCCACAGCCAACGGATTGATCTTCCCACCGCCGCCGCGGTAGGCTGCGCTGGACAGCGACTGTGCCGGATCGCGGGTGTAGTAGGTTGAGTTTTCAAAGCCTGGGATGCCGGTCGCGCAACAGATAGAGAACGGTTGCCCGGACTGGTACCGCTGCACGGAACCGATCTCCCAGCCACCCGCCACGTAGCTTGCCACCCCGCGCGAAAGGAACGGCTTGCCCTTGCCGAACGGCAGCTGATACAGCGGCGCGATCACAAAGGTTTGCGGCGTATCCTGCGCGCTCAGGGCTTTCGCCGTGTGCAGGTTTTCAGGATCTTGCACCTGCGCAACGCCGATCCCGGCCGCGTTGGCCAGGCCGCTGTCCGCATCCGTGATGTTCTTCGACCAGGTGTAGGAGGCTTGCAACGTCAGGCCGCCGCGGAATCTGCGCGTGAGCGAGACAAGCATCGCCTCATAGGTCGACATGCCCACGTTTTGGAGGCAGCAAGCGGTGTCGATGAAGTCGTACTGAGGAAACGGGCGAAGAGCGCGTTGCAGTGGAGCACTGCTTCCCCAGAGCGTGTTGAAGCCTGCAAACGGCGCCGTCACCCCGGCAGTATTTCCTGCCAGAGGGTTGCCCAACTGGTCGCCCAAACCGAAGTCTCTGCTTGGGATGTTGTTGATGTTTTGGAGAGCGGAGCGCAGGTTCTGAGCCTTGTTGCCCAGATAGCCGACCTCGAGGATCAGATCCTGTGCGAGCTCACGCTGCATCTGGAGGCTCCACTGGTAGATGGCGGCTGGTTTGCCAAAATTCGGAGCGATGTAGGAACCCGTGACCGGTTGCCCATTGAACAGCCCCGGGTCAAGGTTCGGCGGATTCTTGTAGGCCGGGAACCCGGTGTCGAGTGGGAAGGCCGCAGAGAAGCCGTCGTTGGATTGAAAGGTCGGCTGGGCCTTATAGCCGGCGTTCATGCTGCCGCCGAAGTCAGAATACTGCTCAGGACCGTACAGAATGCCGGCGCCGCCGCGAAAGACCAACTTGCCGTCGCCCGGAGGCGTGTAGGCAAACCCGATACGGGGAGCGATGTCCTTGTAATAGGTATCTGCCCAACGCGTGTTGCCGCTGTAATTTGTGCCGAACACCAGGGCACCGGGGATGCCGTACTCCGGATCGATCGCTGTGCTGCTGAAGTTGGAGGTTGCGTTGTGCGCTTCCTTGCGGGGTACGTCAACATCCCAGCGCACACCCAGGTTGAGGGTCAGGCGATTGCTCACCTTCAGATCGTCCTGGGCGAAGACACCGTAGTAGTACGAAGTCCACCGGGGCTTCTCGGAGTACACACCCAAGGCAAAGTTGCCGCCGGAGGGCTCACCGAGCAGGAGACTCGCGAAGCTGTTCCCGGATGCCTCGCCAAGAGTTGAGGTAGCCGAGGTCTGGACGCGGGAAAAGTTCGCCGCGCCGGTGGGGTTGTTCAACGGTGAGTACTGTTGCAGGCGATAGTCAAGGCCGATCTTGAAGCTGTTACGGCCCTTCTGGATGTTGACGCTGTCGGCGACGCGCCATCCGTTGTCGATGTTGTCGTCGTTCTGACCCGGGTTGCCGAGGTTGACGAGGTTATCCGCGCCGTCAAAGGTGAACTGCGGGAAGTTGTTCGAAGAAGGTGCCCCCTTCAGCCCGAGTTGCTGGGCGTAGTTCACGCTTCCGAAGACAGCATATGCGTAGTTCTGGCTGTTTGTGCGGTTGTACCCGAAGTTCAGATGGTTCAGAACGGTCGGCTTTAAGACCCAGTCCCAGCCGAAACGCGTCAGATGCGTTTCGAAGTCCTGGTTCCAGGTGTTGGGGTCTTCCGGGTACGGCAGCAGGGGGTTACCACCTGAGGTCCGGTAGTTGTCGCGGGTGCTGTACGAGAAGTACAGCTTGTGCTTCGCCGATAGATTTGAGTCAATACGAACCGTGTAGGTCGTGTTAACGATCGGAATCGTGCTCTGGAAGGAGAAGTTATTCACCAGCCCAGCGGTTTGTGGCGCGGGGATGTATTGCAATACGTTCTTGGCTACCGAGCTGAAACTTCCCTGGGGCACAACGTTCCCTTGGAAAGCCGTGCGGCACTGTACCTGGTTGCCGTTCGCGAGGGTGACGGTTCGCTGGGTCGCGGGATTGAAGATCTCCCCTGCGTACACGGGAGTGCCATCGCAAGGGTTGGTCCCGACAGGCGTCAGATTCGCCGCGTTCGCGGGATTGAAGCGATCGGTGAAGTCACCGGTGCGTTCGGCAGCCGTCGGAACGGAGCTCGTGTTGGTCGCCCCGAGGTGTTGCCGGAACTGCTCCCAGTTGAAGAAGAAGAAAAGCTTGTCATGGCCGTTGAAGACATGGGGAATGCCAAGCGGGCCGCCCAGGTTCCCACCAAAGTCGTTCTGCTTGTCGCTTCCTCTGCGATACAACGCGTGACACGCGGGCGTGTCGTTGCTGCCGGTGCACTTGATGGAGTTCAAACCGTTGTTGAACCACGTGTTCGCGTCCATGTCATCGTTGCGGAAGATGTCATACACGGTGCCGTGGAACTGGTTGCTGCCGCCTCTGGTAACGAAATCCTCGACACCGCCGGTGGTGCGGCCGAACTCGGCCTCGGGCAGGCCGGTGATGACCTTGAACTCCTGTAGCGCCTCGACCGACGGCGCCTCCTCGTCGAAGGACGATCCGTTTTCACTGCGGGTTTGGCTGGCGCCGTCGAGCAGCACCTCATTGCCGTACTCCTGGCCGCCGGCGACCTTGGACAAAAACACGCCGTTGTTGCTGTTCGCCGTGCCTGGGCCGGTGGTGCCGGGCAACAGGAACTCAAAGGCTTCCGGGGCACGCAGGGCGCCGACGCCGCCTAAGGCCAGCGGCAAGTCGACAATCTGGTGCGAGCTGACCGTACCGCCCACGTCTGAAGACTGGGTTTCGATCGTCGGAGCGGACGCGTCGACGCTCACGGTGGTGGACTCACCACCCGCGGCCAACACGATGTTCAACGCCGAAACACTCGCAATCGTAACGGGAACGCCGCGGTTGACCTGTACTGAAAAGCCAGGGGCGGACGCCGACACGTCGTAGTTGCCCAGGGGAAGCTCGGGAAAGCGATACGATCCGTCCGAGCTGGAAACGGTCACCTCCGCGGCGCCCGTCGTGGTGTTCTTCGCGCTGATCTTGGCCCCGGCAACGACGGCTCCCGTGGAATCGGTTACGTTGCCGGCCATCGAGCCGCGTACGCTCTGAGCGATGGCTGCGAGCCCGGCCATGTGAAGCACGGCGGCCAACAGCAACCACAGCCATGATCGTCTACAAAATCTCATTTACTGCCTCCTGAAGCGCATTCCAAGCGGCCGTCCACGATCCAACGCGCGAACGCGACACGGCAGCACAGTTTTTGGTCCCGAAGCTTGAACTGGCTCCTGGGACAAAGTTCAGGCGTCTCTTCGCGCCTGAATGGTTTCATTGGTTCGGGCAGAATACTAGAAGTCAGGTTTAACGCTTGTCAAACACCGCTCGGTCCATGCCGGCCTGAACCCGCGCCGCACCAGGCTCGAACTGCCGGGCTGGGCCGGCCGGCCCGAGCCGAGGGCCGACGGCTCGCACGAATACCCCTGGCACTGCATCCCGTTCACCGAAGCAGCCCGCGCCGGGATGGAGCTCTGCTATCCGTTCGACACGGAATTGCGCGTGACCGCCAAGGACGGCGAACCCTTGTTCGACCACGCCGACACCGCCACCCCGCCGCCCTTCCGCCGCTTCGGCGCCGAGTATTACACCTACCAACTCTTGGTCGACCTCAA
>CAXTRU010000332.1:0-4172 GCA_964246665.1 uncultured Acidobacteriaceae bacterium | reverse complement strand
GCGCTGCTCCGGGTCGCTGCCGCGCTCGCGTACTTCCCCGGTCTTGTGGAAACAGATCCGCTTCGGCTCGCCGCCACCGCGCTCCACGCCGAAGCCACGCTGAGTGTGGTGCAGGTAGATCAGCGCGCCTTGCCCAGCCTCGGCAATCGCTTGCAGTGACCGGTCGATCGTGGCCCGGCAGTCGCACAGCGTGGAGCCGAAGATGCTGCCCGCCAGGCAATGCGTTTGCATACGCACCAGCACCGGCTCGCCTGCGCGCGCCGCGCTGTACACATCGCCGCGCACCAGCGCCACGTGCGATTGTCCACCTTCGACTTCGCTTTCGTAGGAGATAACGCGGAACTCGCCACGTGCCGTGGGCAGCAGACCTTCGGCCACGCGATGCACATAGCGCTCATTTTGCATGCGGTAGCGAATCAGTTCGGCGACGGTCACCATCTTGAGCCCGTGCTGCTGGCAAAAGGCCACCAGGTCCGGAACCCGGGCCATGGTGCCGTCCTCGTTCATGATTTCGCAGATCACCCCGGCTGGCGTCAGTCCGGCGATCCGCGCCAAGTCCACCGAAGCCTCCGTCTGCCCTGCGCGCACCAGCACACCCCCGCGTCGTGCACGTAACGGAAACACATGCCCTGGACGGGCCAGGTCCTTCGCCGTGGCATTCGGGGCGATCGCCACCTTGATGGTCAGCGCGCGATCCGCGGCCGAGATCCCGGTCGTCACACCTTCGCGCGCCTCGATCGACTCAGTGAAGGCAGTGCCGAAACGCGAGCTATTGTCCTGAACCATGGGCGACAGGCGCAGATGATCGGCTTGCTCTTCGGTCAGCGTCAGGCAGATCAACCCGCGCCCAAACCGCGCCATGAAGTTGATCGCTTCGGGCGTGCAAAACTCCGCAGCAACCATCAGATCGCCTTCGTTCTCGCGATCTTCGTCGTCGACCACCACGATCAGGCGCCCGGCCTGCAGCTCCTGTACGGCTTCCTCAATCGACGCAAATGGGACCTGGGTATCCATGTCACCTCAGCATACCTGTGAACCAAAAGGCCGCCCAAACAGGCGGCCTCGTGTTGCCGATGTCGCCACTTGGGGCGGCGAGAGATGCTACAGAGTCGACTCGATCTCGAAGCCCCAAGCTTCCAGCAGCGCTTCCGGAATGTACTTCGAATTCTTATTGCGCCGCGCCCACTCGCGCAGCCGCGTCGACCGGACGTACTGGTCCGGGGTCAACTTGTATTCCTTCACAATCTGTTCAAACGACGTAATCGTCGGCACTACCGGGCCAATCGGCTCCGGCTTGCCCCAGTTCGGATTTCCACGGCGCTTCGCCATCCCAGCATCTCCTCCTGCGCACGGCTCCATGGACGCAACCCCGCGTCCCGACCGCAACAGTTCATTTTACCGTGTTACGGCCCGGTAAACCAGTCCCCGCCGACCGGGCTGGACTTGGCCGGGCGCGCGGTGGCGGAAGCGACTCGGGCCGCGGGGTTAACCTGTGGTCTTCCCCGCGGCCGTCAGCCTTTTACCGGTGCGCTGCCTCGTCGTAGAACCGGTCCATGTCCGCGTGCAGCATCTTTAGTGCGTCCACGTTCAGGTAGACCATGTGCCCGGCGGGGTAGTAGCCGAACTCCACGTTCTTCTTCAGAGCATCGGGCAGCAGCATGTGCGACAGGTCGAACTCCGTGGCAAAGAACGGGGTTGCCATGTCGAAGTAGCCGTTTGCCGAGAACACTTTCAGGTGCGGGTTCTTGCGCATCGCGTCGGCCAGGTCGACCGCCGTGTCGGGCACCACCTGATCGGCGCGTGCACCGGCACCATACGGCGTTCCGGACGCCCGATGGTGGAAGTCCCAGTTCTGGTTCAGCCCCGGCCCCTGGAGATTGTAGGGTTCCTGGGTCATGTACTTCAGCTCGCTAACGATGTAGTCGTGGAACGCGCCGACGTAGGCGCCGGAGATCCCGGTGTCGGACGGATCGTAGCCCGGGTTTTCGCCCGCAGCATCGACGTCGTAGCCTTCAAAGCGAGCGTCATACCGGCCGAGGATTTCGGCGTCACCGCGCAGCAGCTCCTTGCGAAAGCGAGTGGGCGAGATGCGGAGGTTCGTCTCTTTGACATAGGCCACGCTGAGCCCGGTGAACTTGGACACCTGTTCGGCGATGCTGTTGAACTCCGCAGCCGGCAACCTGTCGCCCTGCTGCAGTGCCGAAAGGTAAGGTCCGCGTGCAAACTTCCGCGCAGCGTCGACCCACTCCGCCATGCTGCCGGTGGCCTGCACCTTGTGGTGGTAGTACGCGATGGCGGCGTAGGTTGGGAAGTAGCCCACGGGCTCGGTGTCATAGCCCGGGATGCGTACGCCGTAGTTCAGGATGGAGCTCAGCAGCGTGACCCCGTTGAACTCCACCCCGTCATTCTGCAGCTGTGCAACCAGCGCGGCGCTGCGCGGCGTTCCGTAGCTTTCGCCGAACAGAAACTTGGGCGACTCCCAGCGCTGGTTCACAGTGGTGTACCGGACGATGAACTTCTCGAACGCCTTGACGTCCTGGTCGGTACCGGCGAAGTCCTTGGCCGTGCCCTTGCCTACCGCGCGCGAAAAGCCTGTCAGCGGGGCGTCGATGAAGACCAGGTCTGACTTGTCGAGCAGGCTCGACTCATTGGGCACCCAGCGAAAGGGCGCCAGCCGTGTCGCCGCCGGGCTTGCCGTGATGACCCGCACTGGCCCCAGCGAACGCATGTGGAGCCAGGAGGTCGCCGACCCTGGGCCGCCGTTGTAGAAGAAGGTGACCGGGCGCTCGCGTGCCGGGGCACCGTCGGCGGTATAGGCCACGTAGAAGATGCTGCCGTTGGGCTTTTCGTTCTCATCGCGAATCAGCAGCGTACCCGCGGTGGCGGTGTAGTGCAAGCTCTGGCCGCCCGCCGACCAAACGTGCTGGGAGACTGCGGTCTTTTCCGGCGGGATCGGCGTTGCCTGGTCCTTCTTGCCATCGCCATTCTGTTCGGGCTCGGTCGATTGCCGCGTTTGCGTTGCCGGTTCATCGCTTTGCCGTGGCCGCTCGGGCCGATCTTGCGCGCCGAGTTGAAGGCAAATGCCCGCCACCGCCGCACCCAATGCGAACGTCCTCATCCTCAGTCGATCCAATCTCTACCTCCTCGAAAGTCGATTTCCTATGTTTTGAACCATTACCGCTCGCAGCTTGAAGAGCGTTTGTTTGCATGGCACACCGGGGCTGCACCTTTGCAGGGCATCCAAACGTCCTACAAAGGGCGTCTTCTTCCCTGTCCCCCAATGCGCCGTCCTACCCAACTGCCGCACCACACGACACCTGAGAGGTTTGCTTGAGTCCCTGTTCTGAATTGCTAGATGTCGAGTTGGACGAGGCTGCTGTCGCGCAAGACGCAGAGCTCCAGCTCACGCGCCGCCAATTTCTTGCCGCTTCCAGTGTTGTGTCGGCGGGCGTCGCCGCTGGGCTCAGCCCGGCTGCCACGGCAGAAGCTGCCGGAGCACAGGCGGTCCAAACCGTCCCGATCACCCTTTCCATCAACAAACAGCAACGCACGCTCACGGTGGACACGCGCACGTCGCTGCTGGACCTGCTGCGCGAAAACCTGGACCTGACCGGCAGCAAGAAGGGCTGCGACCACGGCCAGTGTGGTGCTTGCACCGTGCTTATGGACGGCCGCCGCGCGAATAGCTGCCTTACCCTCGCGGTAGCGGCGCAGGGTTATGAGATCACCACGATCGAGGGTCTCGGCGATGAGAACAACCTGCATCCCGTGCAGGCTGCCTTCCTGGAGCACGACGGCTACCAGTGCGGCTACTGCACGCCCGGCCAAATCTGCTCCGCGGCTGCCCTGATCGAAGAGCAAAAGCGCGGTGAGCTTTCGCAGGTGAGCTTTGAGACAGGCCACACCAGCAGGCCCCAACTGACGGACGAAGAGATCCGCGAGCGCATGAGCGGCAACCTTTGCCGTTGCGGCGCTTACCCGAACATTGTGGCCGCTGTGCGGGCGGTAGCGCAGCAAAGTGCCTAAGAGCGGTCTCTGGTGCTCGGTGGTCAGTGCTCGGTTGTTTGCGCACGGCTCACCAGTCCAGCCCTCGCTAAGCAAAAGGCGCCGTAGGCAGCAAACAAATTTCACTTGCATCCTCAACTGAGCACCGACCACGAGGAACTGAGAAC
>CAXTRU010000331.1:0-4182 GCA_964246665.1 uncultured Acidobacteriaceae bacterium | reverse complement strand
AAACCAAACTTCGCCAGCAATCGCTGCAAATCAGCCGACAATTCCCGGAACATCGTCACAATATGCTCGGGCTTGCCACGGAACTTCGCGCGCAGTTCCGGCTTCTGCGTCGCAATGCCCGTGGGACACGTGTTCAGGTGGCACTGCCGCGCCATATCGCAGCCAATCGCCACCAGCACCGACGTGCCAAAGGCAAACTCATCGGCACCCAGCAACGCCGCCACGAGCACGTCACGCGCCGTCGCCAACCCACCATCCGCGCGCAGCCGCACACGCCCGCGCATGTCGTTCGCGCGCAACGCCTGCTGCGCCTCGGCAAGGCCCAGTTCCCACGGCGACCCCGCATACTTGATGCTCGACAACGCCGCGGCGCCCGTTCCGCCCGTGTTCCCGGCAATCACCACGTAATCCGCATACGCCTTCGCCACACCTGCGGCTACGGTGCCCACGCCAAAGCTCGACACAAGCTTCACGCCCACAGCCGCACGCGGATTCACGCGCTTGAGGTCGTAGATCAGCTGCGCCAAATCTTCAATCGAGTAGATGTCATGGTGCGGTGGTGGCGAGATCAACGACACCCCAGGCTGGGCATGCCGCAATCGCGCAATCAGCCCCGAAACTTTGTGCCCAGGTAGTTGCCCACCCTCACCGGGCTTGGCGCCCTGCGCCACCTTGATCTCGATCTCTTCGGCATGTGCCAGGTACTCCGCCGTCACACCGAAACGCCCTGACGCCACCTGCTTGATCTTGTTGTTCAAGCTCACATGAACCGCCGGCGCAGCAACCACTTCCGCCACCGCCGTTCCACCCGACGACGCCGCTGCTGTTCCCGGGTCGCGCAGAATGTCGCTGGGGTACACCGCCGCATCACCGCTCGGGGCCACCGGCACACGGTACACCGCAGGATCCTCGCCGCCCTCACCGGTGTTCGACCGCGCGCCCAGCATGTTCATCGCCGCGGTCACCGTCTGGTGCGCCTCCGGGCTCAACGAGCCTAGGCTCATCGCGCTCGCGCAGAAACGGTGACACAACGTCTCCGCAGTCTCCACCTCACTCAACGTCAGCTCCGACCCAGCAGGCCGAATTTCCAGCAGATCGCGCACACGCACGGCGTCATGCACATCCACACCCTGCGAAAAGATCGCAAACTGCGCCGCGGTGTCGCTCACCGGCGCCATATTCCGCGCGCTGCCCACCACCGTCTGCAACGCCTTTACCGACGGCGGCTGCCAGAGGTGCGGCTCGGCGCCGTCCGCCTTACGGAAGCGCACCCAACCAAAGTCCGGCAAATCGGCAGCAGGCGTCGCGCCCGCCGGCGCCGCCGCTCCCCAACTCTCGCGAACCCTCCGCTCGATCTCCTCAAAGCCGATCCCGGACAACGGCGCGGGTGTGCCAAAGAAGCACTTCTCCACCACCGACTCATGCAGCCCCAGGATGTCGAACAGGTGCGCACTGCGGTAGCTGTCCACCACCGAAATGCCCATCTTCGACATCACCTTCGCCAGCCCCGCTTCCAGGGCCTTCTGCATCATGTGCTCGCCGTCCACGCCCTCCGGCTGCAGGCTGCGCGCCGTTTCAAACGCCAGCCACGGGCACACTGCGCCCGCGCCATACCCAATCAACACCGCCGCATGATGCAGGTCACGGCAATCCCCGGCCTCCACCATCAAGCCGCACTTGGTCCGCAGGCCTTCTACCGTGAGCGCCTGGTTCACCGCGCCCACAGCCATGGCCATCGGAATCGGCAGCCGCTCCGCCGAGGCTCCACGATCGGTCATCAATAACAGGCGCGTCCCCGTGCGCACACGCTCCACCGCGTCCTTGCACAAGGCATCGATCGCCTGCTCCAAGGTCTCCGCCGGGTTGAACAAGCACGCAAACTCCACCATGGGCAGCTCATCCGAATGCGGATACTGCCCTGCCCGCAACGCCGCCACATGCCCAAGCGATAAGAAGACCGAAGGCAACGAAATGCCTGGCAAAGGCGCGTGCGTGTCCAGCAGATGCGGCCACGGCCCAAGCCGTGTGTGCAACGAAAACACCACCGCCTCGCGCAGCGGATCGATCGCCGGATTCGTCACCTGCGCAAAGCGCTGCCGGAAGAAGTGATACAGCGGCCGCGGACTCTTCGCCAGCATCGCCAAGGGCGTGTCATCGCCCATCGACCACACCGCATCCTTGCCCGTCGCCGCCATCGGCTTCAGGATCATGTTCAGGTCTTCTTTGGTGTACCCAAACCCACGCTGCTGCTCGGCGATCGTCTCCTTCATCGCAGGCTCCGTCACCGCGACCGGCACCAGCGGCTGATCTTCCAGCAGCGTCGAGTACGTAGTGCCCGCGTCGAAGAGGTCCAAGAGCTCTTCGTTGTGCAGCAACCGCCCCTGCTCCAGATCAACGACCAGCATCTGCCCCGGGCCCAAGCGTCCGCTCTCTACCACTCGCTCCGGATCCAGGTCCACGAGCCCCGCCTCGGAGCCAACTACCACCAGGCCGTCATCGGTCATCGCGTAGCGCGAAGGCCGCAGCCCATTGCCGCGCCCGCAATGGTGCCATCGGCAAACGCCAACGCCGCCGGCCCATCCCAGGGCTGCGCCACATCGGCGTGATACCGCAAAAATGGCGACAGCCGGTTCACAAATGCCGGTGGCAACAGCATTCGCACACTCTCCGCCAACGTGCGTCCGTACTGGCTCAGCAGCTCAACCGTCTCATCCAGGCTGGTCGAATCGGTTCCGTCCTTCGTGATCACCGGCTTCGCTTCATCCGGCAGTGACGCATCCGCTGCATCCATGCGCGCACGATTGCCCCACACCGTGTTAATCTCGCCGTTGTGCGCCAGCCGCCGCCCCGGCTGCGCCCGGTGCCAGGCGGGCAACGTGTTCGTCGCATAGCGTTGATGGAACACCGCAAACTGCGTCACAAATTCCGCCGACTGCAGGTCTGGGTAAAACTCCGGCAACAGCCGCCCCAGGCACATCGCCTTGTACACCAGCGTGCGACACGACAGCGAGCACACATAGCCCTTCGCCGCGCCCGCGTGCACCTTGCGCTCAAAGCCTTTGCGCGCAAGGTAGAGCTTCTTTTCGAAGACCGCCGCTTCCTCCGCGGAAGCCACCAGCACCTGCCGCACCGTCGGCATGGTGCTCAGCGCGATCTCACCCAGCACGCCCACGTTCACCGGCACATCGCGCCAGCCCAGGACGCGACAGCCCTGTGCCCGCAAACAATCTTCCACCACCGCAGCGGCCTGCTCGGAACCCTCAGGCACAAACACCATGCCCACGCCCAGCCGCTCGCCCGCACCTAGCGTCAGACCCGCCGAGCGCAGCAGAAACTCCGCAGGCACGCCCGTCATCACGCCCACGCCGTCGCTGGAAAGCCCATCCGCCGCCACAGCACCACGATGCGCTAGCCGCGCCAGGGCCGTTAATGCATATTCAAGAATCGGGTGGTTCGCCTCGGCACGGGTCGACGCAACAAACCCAACGCCGCAGGAGTCGTGCTCAAATCGCTCATCCAACAACGTCCCGTTGTTGCGAAAGGCTGAATGGGCGGGGGGAAAAGACACCCCAACCGAGGAGGCAGTAGCCTCCAGCGATGTGGAAAAGGGCTGGTCCATAGTTCACTATACGACGTTGTCTGCGGAAGAGCGACACCGAGGTTCAACGGCAACCCTCGGCGGTCTTGACATGCCGACTACGCATATTTATACATGGTAGTGCATGTTTATGCACTTAGCATCCATGTTCGCCAGCCCGTGCACTACCTAAAGCTTTCGTGAAGACCCAACGCCAATCCGCCATCCGCGAGCTCCTGGTGACCACCGCCATCACCAACCAGGATGATCTGCGCCGCAAGCTCGCGCTCCGCGGTATCCAAGCGACCCAGGCCACCCTCTCTCGTGACATCCGCGAGATGCGGCTCTTCAAAGGACCCAACGGCTACGCCCTGCCCGAGGTCGCCGCGCCCGAACCCGGCCCCGATGACCTGCCCGCCATCGCTGAAATGCTCTCCAGCTTCGGCCTGGAGCTACGCCAAACGGGCAATCTTCTCGTACTTTTAACCGGCCGCGGCGCAGCCCACCCGGTCGCTGCCGGCATCGATGATGAGGAGTGGCCAGAGGTGCTTGGCACCATCGCCGGCGACAACACCGTGCTCATTATCTGCCCCGACGTTCAGCGC
>CAXTRU010000330.1:3979-4188 GCA_964246665.1 uncultured Acidobacteriaceae bacterium | reverse complement strand
GGGTGAACCCTTCAACGTACAGTTCGCCTTCAAGGTCACCTTCTAACAAACGCACGGTAAGCGGCCCTCCCCCAACTTGTTGTGGGTGCCGCTTGCCGTGCGACCAGAGAATCTTGGAAGCCGTGACGACAGCTTAAAACCGCATTGGAAAAGGTGTGTTTATGAAGCGAATCCGTCCCAGGTTTGCTGCCGCGGCCTGCATCCTGCCT
>CAXTRU010000330.1:262-3962 GCA_964246665.1 uncultured Acidobacteriaceae bacterium | reverse complement strand
GAAGGCGACAAGGTCGACCTTGGCACCTTGACCCAGATGAAGAATGAGGCGTTTCAGCACTCACAGGTGATGGAAAATCTCTTCTACATCTCCGAGGTGTATGGGCCACGAGTCAACAACAGCCGCAATCACAGGGCAGCCGCCGCATGGGCCATGAAACAGATGCAGGCATGGGGATTGCACAATGTGCATATCGAAAAGTGGGGGCCCTTCGGCGACGGCTGGCAGATCAAAAAATACTATGGTGCTTTGGAAACACCGGCGTACGCGTCTCTGATCGGCTTTCCCCTGGCGTGGACGCCGGGTACGAACGGTCCCATCAAAGCGGAAGCCGTGCTGGCGCCACTTCACTCAGAAGCGGACTTTGCAAAGTACAAAGGGAAACTCAAGGGAAAGATCGTACTGATCTTCGATCCCCGTGAACTCTCACTCCATACGGAACCGGAAGCTCATCGCTTGACGGATGCGGAGATCGAGGAGCGGACAAAGACTCCGGACCCGTCGCATACAGGTTTCGGCGGTGGCGGGCGTCCCGGGGCCGCAGCCCCACGACCCGGCGAGTTCACGCCCGCATCGCTTTCCACGGCGGCACCGAGCGGACGTCTTCTGCGCAACCAGGTGAATGCCTTTCTGAAGGAAGAGGGCGTCGCCGTCGCGTTAACCCCAGGCTACAACGGCGACGGAGGCACGATCTTCGCCTCGTACGGCGGATCTCAGGACCCCAAAGATCCTGTCGGGCCGCCGATGGTTGCCATCACGCCCGAACAATACAACCGCATCTGCCGTCTTCTTCAGCACAACATCACACCGAAGCTGACCTTCGACATTGAGACGGAGTACCAGAAGGACGACCTCATGGGATTCAATGTTGTAGGCGAAATTCCCGGCACAACCAAGCCTGATGAAGTCGTCATGGTGGGCGGGCATTTTGACAGTTGGCAAGGTGGCACGGGAGCAACGGACAACGGTACCGGATCGGCTGTAGCGATGGAGGCCGTCCGCATCTTGGCTCAGCTGCACAAGCCTATGGCTCGCACGGTTCGCGTGGCCCTGTGGGGCGGTGAAGAAGAGGGTCTTTTTGGTTCACTGGCTTATGTACAACAGCACTTTGCTCCGCGCGACACGATGAACAAGTCTCCGGAGTACGACAAGTTGGATGTGTACTTCAATGATGACTCAGGGTCAGGGAGATTCCGTGCCGTGTCGGCCTTGGGGAATGCGGAGCTCGCGGCGATCTTTCGTTCGTGGATCACGCCGATCCAGGACCTGGGGATACAAGCAGTCACCGGCCTGACCGCCGGTCCCACGCTCCAGCCGGGAGGTACGGATTCCACGAGCTTCTCGTGGATCGGCCTGGATGGTATCGGTTTCCAGCAAGACCCGCTGGAGTACGGCTCGCGAACCCACCATTCCAACATGGATCTGTATGACCGGGTGCAGAAGGGCGACGTGATGCAGGGAGCCATGATTGAAGCGTGGTTTGCCTACAACGCAGCCACGCGCACGGACATGCTTCCACGCATCGAGACGCCGGCTCCGCTAGGGAGGTAGCCGATGCCGGAAGGCGTACGCTGAGAGGGAAAGGCCTGCCCGAGCCCCTTGCGCACGCGCGCTGGGGAGAAGCTTGAAATCCAGTGCTGGTGTCGCTGCTTAAATCTTACCGAGCTGGTCAATTTGTCAATCACCCTAAGCCTGATCTCACCTGCGACACCTCGCATAACTGCGAAGCGGCGCCGATCACCAGGGTTTCGCAGGTTGTCTGGATACGTCTTGCCATCGTGCTGCAGCGGGGGAAGCTTGAAGCGAGCGGTTCTCCTTGCGTTGCTATGTACCGTGAGGACTTGCCACGCGCAACAAGAGGGTGGCGGACGAGACGTGCGCCTCGCCGTGTTTTCTGCAAAGCCTCCCAAGAGCGTGACGGTGACTGCCGCCGGGCCGGGTGCCTGGTGGACGACGTGTGACACCTGTACGCACCGGCCGCTGACGGTTGCCTTGCACATGCCTGAACATGCTGAGATCATCGCGGGCGGCCCATTGACCCTTCGGGACGAGAAGGATGGACAGGTGCGCAGCGCCAACGGCAAGTGGCACATGCGCGTTGACGGTGAGAGGACGATTCGTGTTGTGCTCACCTTACCCAGTGAACGCTATGTCGCCGCGGTGATCATGGCAGCTGCGTTGCCCAGTGAACCGCTTGAGTCTCTCCGCGCCAGGGCGGTTGTCGCGCGGACGCTTGCCCTGGAGTCACTCGATCGAAATCAACGTGAGAAAACCTTCGCAAGCGATGTGTGCGACAGCCCGGCATGCCCAGGTATAAACCTAAATCCGGTATCCGGTGAAATCAGTGAGGCGGTGCGCAGCACCACCGGCGAAACACTCTGGTTCGGTGCACAGCGTGCGCAGAGTGTTGTCAGCGCCGGCTGTGGGAACGGTCGCTGTCTGCAGGGTGCAGCAGAGATGGCGCGACTTGGTAGGGGCTATCGTGACATCCTGGCGTTCTACTTCCCACGCACAGCCGTGCGCATTCAGCGTGCAGACAACGGCTGGCAGAGAGCTTCGCGGGACGGTATCCACATCATCGGTACAGCTACGCTTACCCCAGCGTTCGCTGACGAAGTGGTGCAGGCGTGGATGTGGGCAAGGCTTCGGTTTCCTCCCAAACAGGCCATCACCCCTACTGTCATCTTCACGCCCACCACGGAGCTGTTCCGGCAGATGACGTCGCAACCGGGGTGGCAATTGGCCAGTACCTCCGGCAGCACGGTGGTGCTCCAGCCTAGGGAGGTGCTGGCCGCCAACCGGGTCTCACTTGCATTCACGCTACGGCACGAGATGTTGCATGTCGTCGTGGAAGCAAGCGCAAACGAGAAGACGCCCTTGTGGTTGCGGGAGGGACTGGTCGAGATGCTGGCCGGTGATGCCGCGGGTAATTCGCCCGTACTCTCGGCGAGCGAAACCGAGCGTCTGTTGCGAAGCTCCAGCAGCCGGCAGGAGACTCAGGCCGCTCACCAGGCCGCCTGTGCACGCACGCACAAGCTGGTAGAGCACTATGGGTTGGCGACCGTGCGAGGCTGGCTCAACTCGGGTGCGTCCGTCCCATCAGAGTGAAAGCGCTGCAACGCAGCCGCTATCGCCTGGAAGAGGAACGCCACGGCAGCAGCGTTCAGCAGAACGGCAAAGAGCAGGCGCAACACCAGGCTGAGGGTTTCCGTGCCCAAACCGTGTCCGGGTGTCCAGCGCATCAGCGGACGTGTGATGACCGAGCCTGTAACAAACAGCAACAGCAGAGAAAACCAGTAGCGGACAGTTCGGATAACGGCGAGCAGACCGCGCGCGGGTGCGTCGGCAGTGGTGGTGGCGAACGCGGCAGCTATAAGCAGGCCGGCAACCAGCCACCGCAACGCGCTCCAGAACAGGCGAAAGCCGTAGTCGATGCGCTCGTAGGTGAAGACATGCCGTAGTGAAGCCGGAAGGCGCGAGTTCAGGTAGCCGGCGCGCAGGCCGTCGTTCACGCTCAGCGTCTCGATCCCAAGCGAGATCCCGCACCAAAGCAACGCTGCCACGATGACCGCCACGGCGCCGATGATCAGCCGACGCGTGGTCACGCTGCGGTTCGTCAACCGGAGCGCAAGCGCGCTCTCCCCGGCCCCTAGAATGCCTGCCAGAAGGAGCGCAAGCACCACGCTGAGAAGCACCTCAA
>CAXTRU010000330.1:0-252 GCA_964246665.1 uncultured Acidobacteriaceae bacterium | reverse complement strand
CCAGGCGAAGAGCAACAAGGAGAGCGCGGCGGCCAAGGCAATCTGCTGCCCTCCGATCCACGCCACTCCGCGGAGAGACGTTTGCGATCGAGTCACTGTGTACCTCCAGATGCGGGGATGGGCGCGGGAACGTTTAGGTGTAACGCATCACTGGAAGCCTCTACACCCGGCTGATACATGGCCTCCACATGAGCCGGACTGACTTTGAAGCTGCCTGGATTGACGATGCGCAGGAGGTAGAAGACCTCCTGC
>CAXTRU010000329.1:0-4201 GCA_964246665.1 uncultured Acidobacteriaceae bacterium | reverse complement strand
GTCTTTGACTTCGGGGAAGGGGCGGCCTGTGTTGTCGGTGGCTTTGACCATCTGGCGGAGTTCGATCTGTTGGAGGTCGAGCGGGAAGTTGTGGGCGATGCGGGCTTCGGGGTTGTCGAACTTGATGGAGGTCTTGTAAAGCTCGAAGCAGCCGTCGCCGGCGTACTGTTTGGCGCGGTCGCGGAGGGCTTGCATCTCGGCGGGCGTCATGGGGGTAAAGTTCTGGGCGATCTTGAGGTTTTGCTCGAGGATCTCGATCTTTTCGACGCCGGAGATGGTGGTGGCAACGGGGAGCGACATGGAGTAGCGGAGGAGTTCTTCGGCGGTGAAGATGCCCTTCTGGACGGGCTCGCCGTGGCCGCCGATGGGCTTCATGGCGAGCGGGGCCATGCCGCGTTCGAGAAGGCGGGGGAGGGTTTTCTGCTCGAAGCTCATGAAGTTGGCGTCGAAGGGGTTGAGCGGCATCTGGGCGGCGTCGAAGGGGAATCTGGTATCGAGGAAGCTGTTGTGGATGTCGGGGTCTTTGTGGCCGGTGAAGCCGAGGAAGCGGACCTTGCCTTCTTTTTTGGCCTTGAGCATGGCTTCGGCGGCGCCGCCGGGGCGCATGAAGAGCTCGGCGTCGTTTTGGAAGCTGACGCCGTGGACCTGCCAAAGGTCGAGGTGGTCGGTTTGGAGGCGGCGGAGGGATTGCTCGAGCATCTGGGTGGCGAGCGCGGCGTCGCGGCCGTGGGTGCAGACCTTGGTCATGAGGAAGACCTTGTCGCGACGGCCTTTGAGGCCTTTGCCGAGCCAGTCTTCGGATTTGCCGCGGTTGTACTCCCAGCAGCAGTCGTAAAAGGTGATGCCGCCGTCGACGGCGCGGTGGATGATCTCGACGGCGGTTTGTTCGTCCTTAGCCGAGCCGAGGTGGTGTCCGCCCATGCCGAGGGCGGAGATCTGTACGCCGGTCTTGCCGAAGGGTTTCAAGGGGATGGTGCCGGTGCTCGCCATGGAGCGTTTGGATGCGAGCGGACAGCGCTGTGGCGGGCGGAATGTGGCTGCGCCGGGATGCGCGAGAGAAAAGAACCGCTTGGCTTTGTTGTGTGGGACAATTGCGACCTAATTGAGGTATTGCGGTGTTAGCGCTGTAACCAACGTGGAACAGAAATCGGGCGCGTACTTCACCTTTGTTGCATAGAGCCGTTCGGGTGTTTTGCCGATAGTGGAAGCATTGCCCGAACGTGGGGTCCAAAGAAACTCCTATGCCCGGTCACTACGATCCCGTGCTCGTTGCGCTATCCTTTGCGATCGCGATGCTGGCTGCTTGGGTGGCGCTGGAATACTCTGGACGCGTCAGTGAAGAGCTGAGGCCGGGGCGGCGCTACCTGTGGCTGGGCGCGGGGTCGGTGTGCATGGGCGCCGGTATCTGGTCGATGCACTATGTCGGCATGCTGGCGTACCGGATGGATATGCCGGTGCTGTACGACTGGCCGACGGTGGGGGCGTCGATGCTGGCGGCCGTGGCTGCCTCCGGTGTGGCGTTTCTGACGATCACGCGCCGGCAGATGTCATGGCCGCGGACGGTGCTGGGCGGCACGATCATGGGTGGCGGCATTGCCGCGATGCACTACCTGGGCATGGCGGCGATGCGCATGCCGGAGGGCATTACCTATTCCCGGCCGCTGGTGGCGCTATCGGTGGCGGCAGCGGTGGTGATCTCGATGACGGCGTTGCGGTTGACGTTTGGCCTGAAAGGTCATGGAGCGGGCTCGCAGTGGAAGAAGGTGGGCGCGGTTCTGCTGATGGGCGCGGCCATCCCGGTGATGCACTATCTGGGGATGGCTGCGGCGCGCTGGACGGCAGCGCCGGGCCGGTTTGGGCCGGCCGATTTGCGCCATGCCCTCGTGATCTCGCAGCTGAGCGCCGTGATGGTGGTGCAGGTTTCCATGCTGGTGTTGGCGGTGGCGCTGCTGTTTGCGAGCTGGGAGCGGCGGGTGTCGCACTTTGAGTCTGCCCTGCATGGGTCGCGGCGCAGCTATGCCCAGCTGCTGGACCACGATGAGCGGCTGCAGATGGCGTTTCGCGCCGGCGGTGTGGGGATCTGGGAGTGCAACCCGGCAACGGCGGAGTTTTATGTGGACCGGAGCCTGCGTGACCTTTACGGTATGCCGCCCGACAACAAACCCGTGCCGCGTGAGGCCTGGAAGGCGCGCGTTCACCCTGACGATGTGGCGAGCCTGGACCAGCGCTGGGCGAGTTGCCTGGCAGCGGGCTCGACATATGAGAACGAATACCGGATTGTGCGCCCGGATGGCTCCGCGAAGCGCGTTCGGTCGGTCGCAAGCATTTTGCGCGGGGACGACGGTGCGCTGCTGCGGGTGCTGGGCATGACCTGGGACGTGACGGCCGAGCGGGAGCGCGAGCAGGAGACGGCTGACCTGGCGGAGCGCTTCCGAATGACGTTGGAGTCGATCGGCGATGCGGTGATTTCTACTGATGCCCAGCAGCGGGTGATCTTTATGAATCGCGCGGCCTGTCAGCTGACAGGGTGGCGGATGGAAGAAGCGATGCAGCGACCGCTGCTGGAGGTCTTCGTGACCCGGGACGAGGCCACGGGCCAACGCAGCCGCAGCCCGGTGGAGCGCTGCATTGAGAGCGGCGGGACGCTGTTGACTGAAGATGGCGTGCTGATCAGCCGCAATGGCTCCTGCCACAACATTCGCAAGCAGGTGGCGCTGATGAACCGGGAGCACGCGGCGGTGCTCACCATCCAGGACACCACGTCGGCACGGCGCATGGAAAAGGAGTTGCAATACGCCGCAACGCACGATGCGCTGACCGGCCTGATGAATCGCGCGGAGTTTGAAAAGCAGTTATACCGCATCTGGGAGGAGGCGCGCACCGGCGGACGCACGCATTGCCTTTGCATGCTGGACCTGGATCGCTTCAAGATCATCAACGACACCTCAGGCCATTTGGCCGGCGACGCGCTGCTGCGGGAGATTGCGAATCTATTTGAGCGCAACCTGCGACCCGGGGACCTTGCCGCGCGCATGGGTGGTGATGAGTTCCTGGTGCTGCTGACCGATTGCACGCGTGAGCATGGCGAGCGCTGCGTGAGGGATCTGTTGAGGGACCTTGCGGAGCTGCGCTTCCCGTGGGAAGGGCGCCTGTATGACATCACGGCGAGCAGCGGCGTGGTTTACCTGGATCGTACGTCACCCGAGCCGGAGATCTTGATCAGCCAGGTGGATGTGGCTACGTTTACCGCCAAGCGCAACGGGCGCAACCAGGTGTCTGTGTACATGGGGGGAGGCAGCGGCGCGGCCGGCCACCACCAGGAGATGAAGATCGTGGCCGGGTTGCGACGTAGCCTGGAAGAGAACCGCTTTGAGCTGTATGCGCAGCCCATTGTGCCGATCAAACCGACCGATGGATCAGAGGCGGCGCAGTGCTTCGAGCTTCTGCTGCGGATGCGTGACGAACACGGCGAGATGGTTTCGCCAGGCGCCTTTGTCCCGGCTGCGGAGCGATACGGCTTGATGGGCCTGGTGGATCGTTGGGTGATCCGGGCAGCAATGCGGATGCATGCTGAGCACTGTGGTCCAGGGGAAGGCGTGCGATTCGCCATCAATCTTTCCGCGGAGTCGCTGAGCGACCCGACGCTTTGGCCCTATGTCGCGGAACAGCTTGCGGAGACGGGGATCTCGCCGGCGGTGCTGACCTTTGAGGTCACCGAGACGGGGCTGATCGGCAACTTCGACCACGCACGCGGCTTTGTGCGCAGTGCGCGGCAGGTGGGGTGCAAGATTGCGCTGGATGACTTCGGGACGGGCCTGTCGTCGTTGAGTTATCTGAAGCAGTTTGCGCTGGATGCGATCAAGATCGATGGGGCCTTTATCCGTACGCTGCAGGACAATGTGCTCGACCAGGCGATTGTGCGATCGATCGCCGAGATTGCGCGGTCCATGAAGGCCGCCACCGTTGCGGAGTGCGTGGAAGATACGGCCATGCTGGATTTGCTGGGCGGCCTGGGCGTGGACCATGTGCAGGGCTGGGCCATGGGCCGGCCGCAACCGCTGCGGGATATGTTGCTGCCGACAGAAGAGAGTGAACAGCGACACGATCGAGTGCGGGTTTCGCGACAGCTTCCAGAGCCTGCCAGGGAGCTTGCGGTCTGAGGGCCGGTCAGGAAGCAGGCTGATGACGAGCTGGGTAGGGT
>CAXTRU010000328.1:0-4225 GCA_964246665.1 uncultured Acidobacteriaceae bacterium | reverse complement strand
AGCATGACTTTGCGCTGCCCGTTCGCAGTAGCGCTCCGCAGCTCATTTTCAGCCCAGCGGAGCTGCTCCGGGAGCACAGCGAACGACGGTGGCTCCGGAACATCGAACGCGTTCAGCGCAAGGAAGCGCACATTACCCGCCGTGAAGGCATAGTGCGTTCGTTGCGCCAGGTAGGTTGTGAAGTTGCGGAAGCTCTTCTGCTCCACATCATGGTCGTCCACGATGGCGCACCAGGGTAAGGCGAGCCGGTCTATCGCTTGCCGCACGGCGATGTAGCCTTCCGTGTCTCCATGATCGGCGTTGTCGCCCGGGAGAAACGCAAAGCAGGCAGAACTCGCAAATGGCGCATTCAGTTCGTCGACGATGGCCTGCAAATCCAGGTGGTTCTGCTGCCCCGCCGCCCGCATGTGCAAGTCGCCGATGTGCACCCATGAGAGGACGCCGGCTGCGTCGGGCGGGTGGGGTTGAAAGGTCCGCAGATCAAGGGAGTTCTGGGTCATACAGCTGCCTCCTCGGCAGTAAGGGAAGTTGAGGATGAAGGGGCGGCAAGTGTTTCAGGCATAGCGAGCCACAGCAGAACAAAGGCTGCCGCGGCCACGCCGCCCAGCGCCAAAAAGGACACGCGATAGCTGCCGTGCTGGATGAGTTTGCCGCCAAAGGTGGTGCTCAGCGCCGCGCCGGAACCTACCGCGGTGGCAAGGGCTCCCTGCACAAGATTGAAGCGTCCCGTGCCGCGTGTGCGGTCGGCAACAACAAGCACCGACACAACACCGAAGATTGCATTGGCCACACCGTCCAGAAGCTGTACGGAGACCAGCCCAGCCTTGCCGTGCACGAGGGTGTAGAGCAACGCACGGAGCGGCAAAACACCGAAGCCAAGCAGCAGGAGCGGCTTGCGGCCGCGCACATTGGCCCAGCGCCCGATCGTCGCGGCAGAGCACATGATGACGAACTGCGTGACGACGATGCACGCTGACATAAAAGGCGCCGCGGAGGCGCTCGATCCCGCAGACAACATCTCGCCGAGTTGGGGCAGCATGGCGGCGTTGGCGAAGTGGAACAGGAACGCACATGCGAGAAAGAGAAGCAGCACCCGATCTTTCAGCAGAGTCTGCAGCATGGAAGCGGGGTGCGCCTCCTTGTGGTCGGAAGACTCACCGCCGCGTGCAAGCTGGTAGTCGATCTCATGCGGGCGGATCATCAGCACGGACACCACCGTGGGCACCGTGAGCAGGGCGGCCGTGATGAAGATGGCACGATTGCCGAACAGCTTGCTCACACCGGCAATCAGCAAAGCGCAGAAAACATTACCCGCTGAGTTGAACGATTGATTCTTGCCGAACTGCCTGTCGAACGACGCGCGGCCAACCAAACCCATGGTGATGGCCGCCAGCGTGGGCGCAAGGAAGGGTCCAGCGGCTCCGATCAAAGTTTGCGACAGGTACACGGCCCAGGACGCGGCCGTGCAGGCCAGCAGAACGGCTCCGCAGGCAAGCACACCCGTTGCGGCAACCAGCACAAGGCGTTTGGACCGTAAGCGATCGACAGCGGCGCCCGCCGGCGTTTGCAGAAGCACAGAGACGATGCCGCCAAGCGTGAGCGCGACGCCCACCCTTCCCGGCGCCCACCCGGCACTTGCCAGGTAGGCTGCCAGGAACGGGCCCAAGCCGGTCTGCACATCCGCAAGAAAGAAGTTGGCTGACTGCAGCGCCTTCACGCTGCCGGTCTTTCCCTGCGTATTTGCCGTCATTCTCGCGCGCATGAGGGTACGTCACTGCCGCTTCGTTTGTTCGGCACTTGCCGGCACGAGCCCAAAAGCGTGTCGCTCCAAAGCGACGCACCTGCGTTTGGGAAACTCATCCTTTGTCTCAGAGGAGCCCGACTAAGCAAGAGCAGTCGCCGTAGAAGGCGTTGGTCTCGCTCGATAAGAGTGGTACACGGCAGCCCCGAACCCGCCCGGTGGCATCCTTGCCAACGGCGCTGGGGTTGCGGGTTAGCCCGCTCACTAGGGACGCTGGCCCGTGTCGTTAGGATGGCTTTCCCTGAGGAGCGAATGCCGTTTCTCTGCGACCACTTAGTCGGAGTTCCGCCTGCCAGCGGATGCCGCGCGCGTTCCAGAGCGAGGTGCGTCAGCCCGCTGCCGCTAGACTTCGACTTCCACCGGGTCACGAATTTCGACCCGATTGCGCCCAAGCTGTTTGGCCATGTACAGCGCCATGTCCGCGTCGTACAGCATGGTTTCGGGCGTTTCGCCTACCTGCGGCGTACGGCTGCTGACGCCCACGCTGACGGTGACCCAAGGGCCCGTGGCAGAGCGTTTATGCTCCATCTTTTGCCCTTCCACCGCGCGCCGGATGTTCTCGGCTATACGCAGCGCGCCGGGAACATCGGCGCCGGGCAGCAACACCGCAAACTCTTCACCGCCAAAGCGGGCCACCATGTCGTGCCCGCGGCGTGGCTGTTCTTCCAGCACGCGAGCGATCTCACGTAGGCAATCGTCTCCGCGTTGGTGCCCGTAGGTGTCGTTCAGGTCTTTGAAGCAATCGACATCGATCATCAGCAGCGCCATGGGCCGCATGCTGCGCAGCGAGCGCCGCCATTCCATATCGAAGACCTGGTCAAAGCGGCGGCGATTATAAAGCCCCGTCAGCCCGTCCCGGATCGACAGCTCACTCAAGAGCGCGTTGGCCTCACGCAGCTGGCCCTCACTGCGCAGCAACGCCTGTTGCGAAGCCGCCAGTTGGGCATGCAGGCGAGCGAGCTCACGGTAACGCCGCTTATCAATGGCGGCCGTCCCCAGGGTCACCAGTAAGACCAGCCCCACGGTGACCAGCAGCGCCGTTTCGCCCACCGCGCTGCCCCGTGCGTTGCCCAGGACGTGCACGGAGGCCGGCACGGGTGCCAGGATCACCGCCTGGGCGGCACAGGCGTGGATGACGGCCATGCCGGCCCCCATCAGCGCGCCGCCGCCCACCCGCATCCACTCACCGCTGGCCGGGTCTGGGTGCTCGCCGAAGGCCATCCACACCGCCGCCAACGTCAAGGACACCCCAGCGACGACGGCGGCTGCCAGCCAACCGACCGAATAGCCCGTTACAACGGTCGACCGAAGCGCCTGGACGCCCACCATATGCATCACGCCCACGCCCAGGCCAAGCAGCACGCCCCCCGCGACCAGCCGCGGCCGGTTGACCTGCCAGGCGATCAGCCGAAAGCCCATCCAGGAGAAGCTGATCGCGATCAGCAGGCAGATCACCACCAGCCGCAGCGAATACACCGCCTCGCTGGGTGTGGCGTCCTCCAACGCCCCAAAGAAGTGCATGGACCACATGCCCAGGCCCAGCACCACGGCTGCTGCCGTGATCCACATGCGGCGCTTCCAGAAGCCCTGGGCGCGCTCCAGCCGCTCCGCCAGCGAGAACGCGGCATACGACGCCAGCATGGACGCGGCGACCGCCATGGCCCGCATGGCGTGGGAACTTTGGATGGTTAGTGGATGCATGAATGGAATGCCAAGTTCACGAAGCCGGAGTGTTGCCGCTCATTCAATCCGCTTCGCTCTGAGTTGGTCAACGACACTCCCATAAAATGACGAAGATGACGTACTTTTCGTTATTTTCGCTGCCCCGGCATCTGCAACTGGACTTGGCTGCCTTGGAAAAAGAGTTCTACTCCCAGTCTCGCAGGTTGCACCCGGATCGATTTGCGGCCCGTCCCCCGGCGGAGCAGGCCGAAGCGTTGGCCCGTTCTTCGGCCCTGAACGACGCCTATCGTACGCTGCGCGACCCGATCGCCCGCACCGAATATTTGTTGGGGTTGGAAGGCGTGCAGATGGAAGAGCAGTCCCGGCAGGCCACCGACGCCGCGCGTGTTGCGGGTGGGGAAAAGAAACAAGTCGCCCCGCCGGACCTTTTGGAAGAAGCCTTTGAACTCAACATGCAATTAGAAGAGATGCGCTTCGGCAAGACGGCGGGCGAAAAAGATGAGGCAATCGAGCAGGAATTGCAGGCTGCGCGTACCCGGTTCACAGGTATGTTGGACGACCTGCAGCGACAGCTGGAGGCCTTGTGGGTACGTTGGGATGCCGCCGAAGACGCCGGCGATGCCGCCCGCCGTGCCGAAGTGAAAGACGCCATGATTGCCCTCCTGAACCGCCGTTCCTACATCCGCAACCTGGTTCGCGACGTCAACGCCGCCCTTGAGTAGCCCGTCTACCGGCGCACCT
>CAXTRU010000327.1:0-4246 GCA_964246665.1 uncultured Acidobacteriaceae bacterium | reverse complement strand
AAAGTGTGCCGTCCGGACAGCTTGGCTCAGGGGCCGGCTTTGGCCGTGGCGTGCCCCTGCCCAACTTCGGCGCTGGCGGCCAGACCGACGACCGTGGACGATTCCGGCTAAGTGGGCTCCCGGCGGGCGCTTACGTGCTTCGAGCCACCGTGCAGTCGCCCATGCCCGCGATAGAAAACCAGGAGCAGGGCCGCTTTCCGCGGCTGATGAGCCTAAACGTCTATGCGCCCAACAAGCTACGCAAAACAGACGCCACGGTGATCACGCTGGCGGCCGGGGAAGAGCGTTCGGACGTGAACGTTGTGCTCGGTCTCAGCGGCATGCATACCGTCTCGGGGCAGGTCACTTCGTCGGCCGCCCCGGTGCGCTCCGGCTCGGTCGTTCTCACCGACCAGACGGATGCCACCCTGACCCGGCGGGCAAACATCGACGCCGATGGCAGCTTCTCCGTGCCCTACGTCCCGGCCGGCACATACACCTTGCGTGTCACCGCCAGTGCGCAGCAGAGCATCCAGGGTCGCCGCGGACCGCCGGCAACTTCAGACATCCCCGTCCGCTTCCAACCGGTGCAGGAATCGATCACCGTGGCCGATAGCGATCTCGGCGGCGTCAACGTGGCGGTCACCGCCGCGTCCACCTCCCCATAAGTACTGTTTCAGCCCCAAATGCCTTGACAGGCTGACGCGCAACCCGGATGCTGAAAGCTTAGGTATGCGTTGCCTGCCCGTGGTTTGTCTGCGCGGGCTCCTCTGTTGCGGCCCCTCGCTGGACCGGGCAGGGCAGGGGAACGCCACACGATCTGAGTAGAAAGTGCCCCGCGGGACGCGTGCGATCCCCGGGGTGGATGTGCGGAAGTGACCATAGCGTTTCATGAAGTAGCGTTTCTGACGCTGGCAGCGGGAAACGGCGGCATCCTGGGCTCGCTGACCGGCTTGCCCCTGTTGTTGTTGATGTTCGGGGCCATGTATTTCCTGCTGATTGCGCCCAATCAGAAGAAGCAGAAGCAGTGGCAAACCCAGTTGTCCGCCCTGAAGCCCGGTGACCGGGTGACCACCAACGGCGGCATTCGTGGAACCATCGTCAGCATCAAGGACGACGCGCTGATCATTCGCACGCTGCCGGACGGTGTCAAGCTGGAGCTGGTCAAGACGGCGATTGCCGCGGTAACCACCGACGAGCCGGTCAAGAGCTAACCACCACTTAAGAAGTTATCTAGAAGGAATGCACCAGGGCGCCGCAGGACCAAAGGGCGTGCCGTAAGGGCTGAGAATCGTATATGGGCAAGAACCTGGCCGGAAAAGCAGGCTTCATCGTTGCAGTGCTGGTGATCTTTGTGTATGGGATCATCGGGATTCCGCACGGCGGTCTGAAACAGTCCCTGATGGACCGGATCAATCTCGGGCTGGATCTGAAGGGCGGCACCCATCTGGTGCTGCAGGTACAGGTGGCTGAAGCCGTCAACGCGTCCACCGATACCGATGTGCAACGCCTGAACACGGCGCTTGCCGCGACCGGCGCCAAAGCCGCCAAGCTCGACCCGGCGCACCCGGAGGTGATCACCCTCTCGGGTTACCCGCCGGCGCAGGTAGCCGCGGTTCGGGAGGTCATCGGGACCAACGAGTACTCCGCCTATGATGTCGCCTCCGGAGCGAGCGGCACGCTGCTGATGACGATGAAGCAGGCGGCCATCCGTGACCTGGAAGCCCGCACCCTGCAGCAGTCCATCGAGACCATCCGTCAGCGCGTTGACTCGCTGGGCGTGTCTGAGCCCGTCATCGAGCAGTACGGCCTGGGGGACAACCAAATCCTGGTGCAGCTGCCTGGCGTCAGCGATCCCGGTCGCGTGGAAGACATCATCCAGTCCACCGCCCGGCTCGAAGTACATGAGGTCGTGAACAGCTATCCGGACGACCAGCAGGCCCTCGCGGCCCTGGGCGGCGCGGTTCCGCCGGACCAGGAGCTCGTCAAGGGCTCCGGCGCGCCGGGAACGCCCGATGTGGTCTGGGTGTTGAGGCGGGCGACCATTGTTTCCGGCCCCGACTTCCGCGACGCGCAGCCCTCGCAGGATGAGAACGGCCGCCCCGACCTGGGCTTCACCCTCACCACCGAGGCCGGCGACCGCTTCTATAGGTACACCGACGCCAACAAGGGCACCGGACGCATGGCCATCGTTCTGCAGAACAAGGTGATCGAGGTCGCGACCATCGAGAATGCGATCCGCGACCAGGGACGGATCACCGGCGGCTTCAGCCAGCAGCAGGCACAGGACCTGAGCATGGAACTGCGCACGGGCTCGTTGCCGGCATCCATCAAGTACCTGGAAACCCGTACCGTTGGCCCGTCGCTTGGTGCGGCCAGCATCCACCAGGGTGTCGTCGCCGCGGTGGCGGGCATGCTCGCGGTGATGGTCTTCATGCTGATCTACTACCGCGGCGCGGGCATCAACGCCGACTTGGCGCTGATGCTGAACCTGGTGATTCTGCTGGGCTTCATGGGGTTCAGCCATGCCACGCTGACGCTGCCGGGTATCGCCGGCGTGATCCTGACCATCGGTATGGGCGTCGACTCTAACGTGCTGATCTTTGAGCGCATCCGTGAAGAACTGCGGCTGGGCAAGACCTCCGCGGTTGCCGTCCAGGACGGCTTCGCGCACGCCTGGATCACCATCATCGACACGCACATCACGACGATCGTCTCGGCCGGCATCCTGTTCATCTTCGGCACCGGCCCGGTAAAGGGATTCGCGGTCACCCTGGTCTTCGGTCTGCTTGCCAACCTGTTTACGGCAGTCTTTGTGTCGCGCGTGATCTTCGACTGGCTACTGCAGAAGCGCGAGCGCGGCGCGGCGCTGTCGATCTAAGAAAGTTGCTAGCGGCTAGCTTCTAGCTCCTAGCTGAAACCTGCAAAAGTTTGGCAGCTGCCGGCTAGAAGCCAAGGGCTTAAGGCTAGAAGCTGCTTCCGAAGGAAGCAAAACGTGGAACTGTTTCGCGAAGTAAAGGTCGATTGGCTGGGACGGAAGTGGTTCTTCCTCGCCTTTTCTCTTATTTTCTCGGTAGCCGGCCTGCTCAGCATGGCGTTCTGGCACCACATCCCGCTGGGCGTCGACTTCCGCGGCGGCACGCAGGTGACCGTGCACTTTGACGCGATGCCGAACGAGGACCATATCCGCTCCGCCATGGAGCGTGCCGGGGTGCGCGATGCCCGCATCCAGCGGATCTCGGGGGCGAACGGCGCCGCAGCCAACAACGTGATCGTCAGCCTGCCCCAGTCCACGGCGCAGGACACCGCGCACGACCAGGGGCGCGCCGAGGTGGAAAGCGCGCTGACGGCCAACTACCATGACTCCGGCTTTTCCGTGCAGCAGGTCGATATTGTCGGCCCAACCGCCGGTAAGCAGCTACAGCGCCAGGCCTGGCTGGCCACGGTCTACTCGCTGATCGGGATGCTGATTTACCTGTGGTTCCGGTTTGAGCTGATCTACGGCGTCGCTGCGGTCGTGGCGGTCTTCCATGACACGCTGATCACCGTCGGCGCCTTCTCGCTGCTCAATAAAGAGATCACCCTCACGGTCGTCGCGGCCATCCTGACGCTGATCGGCTATTCGATGAACGACACCATCGTGGTCTTCGACCGCATCCGGGAGAACCTGGCCCTGAGCCGCCGCGAGACGCTCTCCCAGGTGGTAAACCGGTCGATCAACCAGACCCTAAGCCGGACGGTGCTCACCTCCGGCCTGACGTTCCTGACGGTGCTAAGCCTCTACTTGTTCGGTGGGGAAGTGCTCAATGGCTTCTCCTTTGCGCTTGTGGTCGGCATTCTGATCGGGACCTATTCATCGATCGCGGTCGCCGCGCCCATGCTGGTGGCCTACCAGGACTGGCGTGCCAGCCAGGGGAAACGTGCGGCTTTGCCGGCAGCCCGGGGCTCCCGGCGGTAGGCTCTTTCGAAAAGCAGAGATGGCGGCGTCCCGGGAGGGGCGCCGGTGCTGCGTTTGGGCCTGCCCGGACCCTGCCCCAAAGAGGGAATTGCGGTTGGGACGCCGACTATGAATTCTTCGGGAACAAATCTCGGCACCCCGGTGTCTAAGGCATCAAGCTGCGCTCGCAAGCCCTGAGGTTGCTCCCATGTTTGAAGATTCCATGCTCGAATCCAGTGGAAGGATCAAAAGCAAGTCCAAGTACTGGATGATCCTCACGTTCGGCATCAATGGCGCGATCCTTGCGCTGTTGATCCTGATTCCGCTGCT
>CAXTRU010000326.1:0-4251 GCA_964246665.1 uncultured Acidobacteriaceae bacterium | reverse complement strand
GCTGGGCAAGGTGCGGGGTTCGGCGGTCGGATGGGGCCTGTTGCTGGGCGGGGTTTCGGGGCTGATCGCCTCCTTTTTGGCATCGGCCCTGCGTGCCGGCATCGCGGAGCGCTCGCCAGTGCTGTACCGCCTTGCGGTGTGGTGCCTGTGCTGCTCGCTGATTGGGCTGGGCATCGGGTTGCGCTGGGTCAAGACCAACCGGGCGCGCGTGTTGCATACCTATGCCGGCGGCCTTGCGGGCGGTCTGTTGGGCGGCGCGGCCTTTGCGCTGTTTGCCCCGCATGTGCAGGCCGGCGCTTCGGTGGCCGGGTTGATGCTGGCCGGTGCGGGCACCGGGTTCGGTGCCGGTATCGCGCCCATTCTGGTCCGTGAAGGCCTGCTGCGCTTTATCAGCTCAGGCGACGCGCGTGCGCAAAACAAGTTGGGCAAAGCCCGCAAACTTTGGGATCTTGAGAGCGACACCTCCTACATCCTTGGAAGCGCGCCCACACCTTCACAGGGAGGAACCCGCTTTCAGCAAGGGGCGGACATCTTCATTCCGGACACCTCCATTGCGCCACGGCACGCGGTGATCTTTTCCAAGGACGGACGTCACTTCATCGCCCGCCACCCGGACGCCGGCGGACCGGAGGGCATCGCCAAATTCGTCCTCCGGATCAAGGGCAAGACCGTGGTGAGCTCGCAGGAGCTGCACCCTGCCGATGACCTTCTGGTCGGGCGAACGGCGCTCCGGTTTGAAAGCCGCAAGGAGGGTGAGTGATGCGCCAGGGACACTGGCTCCGCCGTGCCTCCGTGGCCTGCTTAGCTCTCGTGGCCGGTTCACTCCAGGCGCAGCAGGGGCACGAGACCAAGGCGGTTCGCCTGAAAACCACAACGGCGCCCGCTCTGGTGGACTGCGCCCCGGTCACGCAGGTGCCGTGCATGTCTGCCGGGGTGACGCCTGTGGACGACAACGGCGCACCCGCCCCCGTGACCTTGCCGCCCAACGCGCAGTTGGCTCGCGCGTTCACGCTGCGGGGGGGCGAACGGGAACAGACACCCTTTTACGCCTCAGCCGGGCTTGGCCCGGATGCCATGCAGCACAGCAACGTGGCGCTGTTGCTGGTGGACATCAGCGGCAGCATGAACCAGCCGGCCCCGGGAAGCGCTTCGCGCTTTGCCGCAGTGAAGAGTGCGGTTTCCGAGTTCCTGAACGGCATGCAGGAGGGTACGGACCGCATCGCGATCGTTCCGTTTGAAAGCCACAACGTGACGCCCACCATCCGCTCAGCGGTGTACGCCACCAGCAAGGCCGATGCGCTCGCGCAGCTGAATGCCCTGCCGGCGCCGGCGAACAAAAACAACACGGCGCTCTACCAGGCTGTGTTTTCCGGCGTGCAGTCGCTTCGGGAAGAGCTTTCCTCGCTGCAGCGCGAAGGTCACAGCAGCGCGGAGTTGCAGCCGCACCTGATCGTCATGACCGACGGCAAGAACGAGGTGCTGCCCGGCGACGACCCCGAGCTGCTGAACGGCGAGCTCGGCCTGCAACAGGCGGCCGCGCAGGTCAGCACGTCCCACCTTGATGTCATCGGCATCGGCTTCGGCGACCAGAAGGCTATTGATACCGCAGCGCTGCAACGCCTATCGAGCCGCTTTTTCTATGCAAGCGACGCCAACCAGTTGCTGGCGGCACTGCACTCCAGCCGTTCGGCTTCGAGCCACGAGATCCATATCACCTGGCTGTTGCCTGAGAACAACCGGCTTGCGCTGATGGGTCACGACCCCGAGTGGACCCCGGAGCTGCAGCTCCCCGGGGGCAAGGCACTGCCGGGCGATCCGGTTCGTCTCAGCGGCCCTGCGACCAATGCCCCGCTCTACTCGCGGAAAGCCTTGCCTGCGGAGCTGCAGGCCCTGATCGCCGCGCAGCCGCCAACCGATTCAGGCTGGTCGGTCGTCCTGATTTACTACATCCTTGCCCTTGCCGCGTGTGCCCTTGTCCTGATGTTATGGTTCTGGGTGCCTCGCCTCATCTGGGGCGAGCGCTACCTCCATGCCATTCCGGCACGCTCGAAACGCTGGGCGGGGGAACGGCCCGCGGTGACGTCCGCGTCGGGTGTCCAGATTCGCTCCAGTTCCCTGCCGGCAGGCTTTGAAGGCGCCGCTGCCACCTCCGGCGTCACCCAACGCTCCGCCGCGCAAACCACGCAACTGCAACCACGGGGAGAGTTTTCCCGCACCCGTTTGACCTTTGATCAGAAATAAGGAGATCCCCACATGCCTCTCGTGAAAGTTGTTCGCAAGGGCGTTACCCCCGCGGTGCGCAAGGTGCCCACCTCCACCGCCGCGGCCATGCTGCCGATGACGCTGGAACGTGTCGGCGCAGAGGCCGCCTCGGAGTCCGAAGACCTGACCAAAGTGGAAGACCTGGCCGATGCCTTCCGGAAGTTTGCCCCCAAGCTCGACTTTCGCGGAGCCGCCGGGCCGGATGAAACCGAGTTCCGCGCCGAGGTGCAATTCCGGTCCATCAAGGACTTCGATCCGGAGAACCTGCAAAAACGGCAGGAGGTGCGCGATGAAGAAGGCAACGTGACCTACCTGCGCAACGATGTGGCCGATTTGAAGACCAACATCGATCTGCTGTATCGGTTAAAGGACCGCTGGAAGCTGCCGACCATCCGCCGTGCCTGGGGCAATCCGGTGCAACGTGCCGAAATTGTGAATGCGTTGAGCAAACTGCGCGCCGAGCTGGAACGCGTCGCCGAAGGGGAAAAGTAAGCCATGGCCGAGACACAAACACTGACGCGCACAACCGATCAGATCCTGGGCAACAGCCCTGCCCGTGAGCTGCTGCAGGACATCTTTGCCGACCTCCATCCTGGCCTCACCAATGAAAAGCGCGAGATTGCCAGCATCTTTTCGCCGCAGTCGGCACGCGACTTCCTTGGCCAGCTCACGAACTTCGAAGAGCTGATCAGCACCGAAGACACCTACGAAGGCACCGTGAAAAAGCTGCAAGCGCAGATCGACAAGGCCGAGGCCATCCGCGACCAGCTGCTGGCGCAGATGTTTCGCCAGATCCGGCCGCTGGAACGGTCCTACCGCCAGTTGCAGCTCTTCTTCGAAAACACCAAGGTGGGCGACGGCAAGGTGCGCAAGCCGGTCGAGCTGTTCATCCTGAACGCCGACCCCCAGGCCATGCAGGACATCTTCTCAATGAACATCGCCGCGCTGGAGCACTTCGTTGTGCAGCGCAACGACAACTTCAACTTCAGCGACGACATTTGCAACGTGGTCGTCACGGGCGATTACCCGCAGCCCATACGCGAAAAGCTGGAAGAGATGGCCAACGCCTGGGGCATGCTGCTGATCGGCGATCTGGACGACGAGAAGTCGTTCAAAAATGTCGAGCGCAACTTCCTTCCCGGCGGCAAATACGAGTTCCTGAAGCGCCCTGAAGATCAGGCAGCGTCGGACGTGTGCCTGATGGGCTACCTTCAGCTCCGCGCGCCGCATTGTTGCGAGCAGCGGGACGAGGACGTCGCCGATGGGCTTTACGGCCCGCCGTCGCTGGTCTTTGCCGGCGCGGTGGCCCGTGCCGACGATGCGCAGGGTCTCGCGCAGGGCCCGGTCGGCTCACGTTTTGGGCGGGTCAATGGCGCGGCCAAAGCGCGCATTGAGCCGCTCATCGGCGAGATGGAGCACCTGTCCATGGAGCGCCAGCTCATCCCTATCATCCGCGACGCCGACAACCACCTGTGCTTCTACGGCTGCCGCACGCAGGCCGATGATCCGTACGGCGTGCTGAAGTTTTTTACGTCCTATCGCATTCTGCGGTACCTGGAGCGTTGCTGCCGGCACTACCTGTTGCAGGTCGCCGGCCAGGTGCTGACCCGCGACTTCATGGATCAGCAGATTGAAACGCCCCTGAAGCGCTTGCTCGACGAGCAGGTGGAGCAGGGCACGATTTTGAGCTACGACCTGTTTGTCGACAAGGACTCCAACAAGCGCATGCAGGGCATCTGCGATATCACGCTCAGCGTGATGCCGACAGGCCCGGCGGAAACCTTTGTGCTGAAGATCGATGTTCCGGAGTTCAGCCGCGGGGAAGCACCGAAGAAGTAGAAGCGTGGGCAGCAGCGAAACCAGACACGAAGGGTATTCCATGGGCCAGATACGCATAGGGTTTCAACGGGTCTCGGCAGGATCAGCAGCGCGGGCCGCGGAAGACGAGCGCAAAGGGCTCGCTCCAGCGCCGTCGTTGCGGATCCCGGC
>CAXTRU010000325.1:0-4254 GCA_964246665.1 uncultured Acidobacteriaceae bacterium | reverse complement strand
CTGGGCACGCGCTCGCTCAACAAGATCATCGCCATCGTGCGCGAAGAGATGGACCGCATCGGGCAGGAGTTCCACCTCCCGGCCCTGAACCCCGCCGAGATCTGGCAGGAGAGCGGCCGCTGGACCGCGATGGGCGACAACATGTTTCGCCTGCATGACCGCAAAGGCGCTGAGCTTTGCCTCGCCATGACGCACGAGGAGATCATGACCTCTATCGCGCGCAACGAACTGCGCAGCTACAAGCAGCTGCCGCAGATCTGGTACCAGATCCAGACCAAGTTCCGCGATGAACCCCGTCCCAAGTCGGGCCTTCTGCGCGTTCGTCAGTTCCTGATGAAGGACGCTTACAGCTTCGACCTGAACGAGGCCGGCCTGGACGAAAGCTATCGCAAGCACGACGAAGTCTACCGCCGCATTTTCACGCGCTGCGGCCTCGAGTTCGTCGCCGTGGACGCCGACTCCGGCTCCATGGGCGGGTCGCAATCGCAGGAGTTCATGGTCTACACCGAAGCCGGCGAGGACCTCATCGCCAGCTCCGCGTCAGGCTACGCCGCGAACCTCGAAAAGGCGCAAAGCGTGCTGCCGCCCGTCACCGATCTTGAGCCCACTGGCGACGGCATGCCTGAGCTCGTACACACGCCCGGCAAAGCCGCGATTGCTGATGTCACTGCCTTCTTCGGCATCGAGGCCGCGCAGGACATCAAATGCGTCGCCTTCATGGGCGCCACGCTGGACGCCGACGCACCGCTTCGTCCGGTGGTCGCTTTTCTTCGCGGCGACCACCAGGTGAATGAGACCAAGCTCAACGCCATCGCCGGCACCGCTGACCTGCGTCCCATGACCCCGGAAGAACTCGAGCTGCACATCGGCGGCCCGGCCGGCTATCTAGGCCCCGTCGGGATGGTCGAAGTCATGACCCAGGGATCGCTCAACGGCCTCAAGTCGGGCAAAGCGTTGGATAAGCTGAAGGGCGTTCTGCGCGAAGACGGCAGCAAGGCTTTAAAGACCATCACCGTGCTCGACCTTGGCCTCGAAAACCGCAAGAACCTCGTCGCCGACGCCAACAAGCTCGACTACCACTTCCGCAACGTCACCCCCGGCCGCGACTTCACCCCCACCGTGGTCGCCGACATCCGCAACATCAACGAAGGCGAGCTCGATCCCATCGGCCAACAACCGTTGCGTCTCGGCAAAGCCGTCGAGATCGGCCACATCTTCAAGCTCGGCTACAAGTATTCGCAGGCCATGGGCGCGCGCGTGCTCGACAAAGACGGCAAGGAAGTCACGCCCATCATGGGCAGCTACGGCATCGGCATTGAGCGCATCCTCACCTCCGCCATCGAGTCCTCCGCGGCCAGGTTCGCCGCTGCCCCCAGCCCCTCGACTCCGTCCTCTGGACCGGAGCGCAGCGAAGTGGAGAGATCTGCAGTGAAGGGTGCCGCCAACGCCGGCACCGAACAGCAGTACGCTCTGCCCGCGGCCATCGCTCCCTTCGAGGTCGTCGTCACTATCACCAACACGCGCGAAGCTGCCCTCAACACCGCCGGCCTCGATCTCGCCGAAGCCCTCTCAAACGCGGGCGTGGACGTTCTGCTCGATGACCGCGACGAGCGTGCCGGCGTGAAGTTCAAAGACGCCGACCTGATCGGCATTCCCTTCCGCGTCAATATCGGCAAGAAACTCGCCGAGGATGTGCTCGAACTCGTAGACCGCCTCAACGGCACCACACTCGACATCCCTGTCGAAGGCGCCGCCGCCCACATCGCCAACCTCGTTGAAGCGTCCAAGCAGTAAGCAAGATCCTGGACCTAGCTTCTCCTGACCCACCAACCCATCACGTAGCACGTACAACCTAGAACCGACAACGTCCCTTGCCCGTCCTCGTCAAAGTCGCTCGCACCCAGCACTCGCTTCTGTTCCGCGCCTTTCGCGCCGCGCTTGTGCTTGTGCTCGTCCTCGCTGTTCTGTTCGGTCTCGCGTTCGCCTACCAGTATCACAAGTACGCCGGGCTGGTGGATCAGCGCCTCGCACAGGGCCCGCTGTTCGCGTCGCAGGCGCAGATCTATGCGGCTCCGCAGGAGGTCCGTCCCGGCCAGCACCTCACCGCCGAAGTGATCGCCGCGGACCTCCGCAAGGCCGGCTATGACGGGCCGTCAAGCCCCATGGGCTCCGTGCAGCTTGAGGGCGACCAGGTGCGCATCAAGCCTGGCCCGCAAAGCTATCTCGCCGCCGATGGCGCAACGATTGACACCACAGGCGATGTCGTAGACTCCATCACCGCAGACAACGGTGCCAAGCTCGCTGCCTACAAGCTCGAACCGCAACTCATCACCGCGCTCAGTGAAGACAAAAACCGCACCAAGCGCCGCATGGTCACCTATGACCAGATCCCGCCGCGCATGGTGCAAGCCGTGCTCGCCATTGAGGACCGACGCTTCTTTGAGCACTCCGGCATCAACTATGTCCGCACCATTAAGTGCGGTGTTCAGGACATCCTGCAGCAGCACAAAAGCTGCGGCGGTTCGACACTGACCCAACAACTTGCGCGTGGGTTCTTCCTGACGCCGCAAAAGACCTACGCCCGCAAAATCGCCGAGATCATGATCACGTACCAGCTCGAAGGCCGCTTCAATAAGCAGCAGATCTTTGAGATGTACGCCAACGAGATCAACCTCGGCCAGCGTGGCAGCTTTGCCATCAACGGCTTTGGTGAAGCGGCTGAGGCCTACTTCGGCAAGCCGCTCAAGCAGCTCGATCTTGCGCAATGCGCCATGATCGCCGGCATGATTCAGCGGCCTAACTACTTCAACCCGTACCGCCACGCCGACCGCGTGACGGAGCGGCGCAACCTCGTTCTCGACTCCATGGTCGAGACCGGCGCCATCACCGCCACGCAGGCTGAAGCCGCCAAGGCCGAGCCGATCAAGCTCGCGCCTGCCGAGGTCGATGCCTCCGAAGCGCCGTATTTCGTCGATCTCGTGCATGACCAGATTACGCAGCGCCTCGGCGACTACGATAGTTCCCGCTCCTCGCTGCGCATCTACACGTCACTGGATCCTGACCTGCAAAAAGCCGCCTCGGAGGCGATTGAAGCCGGCATGAAGCGCGTCGATGCACTTGTCGCGGCCAACCGGAAGCGTGGCGTCGGTTCGGCAAGTTTGCCGCAGGTGGCGCTGGTGGCACTCAACCCACACACCGGCCAGGTGCTGGCGCTGGTTGGGGGACGCAACTACTCGGCGTCGCAGCTTGATCACGCCACCTCCAAGCGTCCCACGGGATCCATCTTCAAGCCCTGGGTTTACGCCACGGCGGAGCAGCAGGCCGTGGACGGCCAGACGCTGGATGGGCAGCCTTTCACCGCGCTCACCACGCTGCACGACGTCCCCACCACGTTCACCTTTGACGGCCAAACCATGGCGACGTCCCAGCCATCTACGCGCTCGCGCACTCGCTCAATAACGCCACGATCTCCCTTGGCCAGCAGGTCGGCTTCGGCAACGTCGCGGCGCTCGCGCGCGCCTCCGGCATTCTCGCTGCCAAGGGCACACCTGCCGTGTCGCTCGGCACCTATGACGCCACACCGCTCGATATGGCCGGCGCCTACACGGTCTTCGCGAACGGTGGTGTGCACCTGTCCCCGTGGTTGTTGTCCAGCGTGCGCAACACCAACGGTGATGTCGTGGCCGACTACACGCCGGACGCCAAGCAGGTGATGGACCCCAAGGCTGCCTACCTGACGCAGAATCTGCTCGAAGGCGTGATGAACTTCGGCTACGGTGTTGCCGTGCGCAAGCTGGGCTTCACCGCGCCCGCAGCCGGTAAGACCGGCACCTCCAACGATGCCTGGTTTGCGGCCTACAGCTCAAACCTCATCTGCGTCATTTGGATCGGCAACGACGACTACAGCGATGTGAAGCTCTCCGGCGCCGTAGCCGCCGCGCCTATCTGGGCCGAGTTCATGAATCGTGCTATCCGCCTTCCGCAGTATTCCGATATGAAGGCGTTTCTGCCCCAGCCCGACGGTGTTCAACTTGTGCGCATTGACCGCGCCAGCAATCTACCGGCCGACGACTCCTGCCCTTCCGATAGCTACACGGCCGCGTTTCTCGTCGGCACGACGCCGCAAAGCACCTGCAGTCACATGGGCATCGATGCGCAAACGTTCGGCAATCAACTCTTTGGCGACGGGGCCAACAGCTCCGGCCCCATGGTGACGCCGGCCACCCCCGGCAATCCCGCCACCCCGTACAACAC
>CAXTRU010000324.1:3964-4256 GCA_964246665.1 uncultured Acidobacteriaceae bacterium | reverse complement strand
CGCAGGATGTGCACACCGACTACGACCACAACGCACGGTTTGAGAACTACCACACCTTCAGCTTCGCCAAGGTGCAGACGGAGGATCCGCTCTATGAGCAGCGCCTGCGCGATGACATCACCGCCGACCTGCAGCGGCATGGCCTGCAACTGGTTCCCTCCGGTGGCGACCTAGCCATCACGGCCATCGGCGGCGTTCACGATCAACAGCAATACAACACGTTCTACAGCGGACTTGGACCTGGTTTCGGCTGGCGTGGCTGGGGCGGATGGGGCGGTGGCTGGGGCGGCAC
>CAXTRU010000324.1:0-3954 GCA_964246665.1 uncultured Acidobacteriaceae bacterium | reverse complement strand
TGGCCCAGCAGTGCTGGCGAATTTTGGCCCACCGGCGGGGGCGGGGGCGGGGGCGGCACCGGCGTCACCAACACCACTGTCCAACAGATCCCCGTGGGCACCTTGATGGTCGATTTGTATGACACGCAAACCCACAACCTGGTGTTCCGCGGCCGCGCCCAGGCCGACCTGCACAAGAAAGAAGAGAAGAACATCTCGCTGGTCCAGAAGACCGTGGACAAGATGTTCGATCACTTCCCTCCCAAGCACGCCTCCTAGTAAGCGCTGCCTCACGACCGAAGAGCCTGCACTTCACGGTGCAGGCTCTTGCTTTTTCGTTGCCGAGACTCGGCTACTCCAGCGTGTTGCCGCCGTTCACCGCGAGCTTCTGCCCTGTCACAAAGCTCGCGGCATCGCTCGCCAAAAACGCAACGACTCGCCCTACTTCTTCCGCCAGGCCCATACGTCCCAGCGGAACACCCGACGCGTAGGCGCGTTTGTCCTCGTCCGTGGCGGCAAACGACCGCTCCGTCGGGATCCATCCCGGAGCTACGAGGTTGACCGTGATGTTGTCCGGCCCAAGCTCGCGCGCCCACGACCGCGTCTGCCCCAGCTGCGCCGCTTTGGCCGCCACGTAGTTCGCGAAGCGGGCATTGCCCAACTCCACGACTTCACTCCCAATCTGGATGACTCGCCCGAAGCGCCGCGCCCGCATCCCGGGTAAAACCGCCTGCAACAGCAGCAGCGGCGACTTCACGAAGAACTCCATCTGGTCCAGGTACGCCTGCCAGGTCTGCCCCTCGATGCTCAGCATCGGTTGATGGCCGGTCGCGTTCACGACGAGGGCATCCACCGGTCCCAGGCTCCCTTCGACCGCCTGCACTAACCGTCGCACCGCGGCCTCATCGCGCACATCTGCGCCGAAAGCCTGCGCCGTAAGGCCCCGCGCCCGCAGCGAGGCACAGAGATCTTCTGCCCGCTGCGCGCTTGCAAAGTAGTTCACCGCGACGCCGAAGCCTGCTTCAGCCAAGGCCACCGCCATTGCGGCGCCCAAACCCCGTGAAGCGCCTGTCACCAACGCTGTTTTCTGCATGTCAGCCCAAGCATAGAGCACGACGCCGCCCATGGTTGCTCCCCTTCGCGGGCGTCCCCTATGATCGCTGCACCCATGGCCCGTATCGTGCGCGTCCTTAGCTTCTCTTTACTCCTGGTCCCTTCGTTCGCGGCCAGTCCCGCGCCGAGTCAGAGCACGCCCACCGCCCAGGGCATCTTCGAGGGCAGCGACGACATCGGCAAGGTGCAGCCGGGCACAACCCGCTACGATCCGAGCAACGCCAACTATGAGGTTCGCGGCGGCGGCAGCGACGTTTGGGCCGCAGCCGATGCGTTTCGCTTCACCTGGATGCGCAGCTCGTCGAAGGACGCCTCGCTTTCAGCAAATGTACATGTGGACGCTCCGGTGACCTTTCACCTGTCCAAAGGCATGCTAATGTTCCGCCAGAGCCTGGATCCAGGGTCACCGTACGCGGACATTGCCATCCACGCCGATGGCCACATCGCCCTGCAATACCGGCTAGTCCAGGGTGGCGAAACCAAGGACGTCGCTCTTCCTGAATACAATGCGCAGCATCTCACCGTCGTCCGCCATGGCGACACCTTTACCGCCTACGCGCAAAGCGCAGCCGGCAGCCGTACCGCCGCTTCGCGGTCCATCACTGTCCCGATGCACGGGGAGGTCTACGTCGGCCTGGGGGTCTGCTCGCACAACACCGACGTCCTACAGACTGTGACCTTCACCAACGTCGTGATTCGGGACGGAGCTCGAGAAGGCTCCCCGCCCCCGGCACGGTAGTAAAACGGGTTGAGCCGCAGACCGTGAACTGCCTCGCTATCGTGGACCGATGGTCTGGTACACGCGCACGTAATCCACCAGCATCTCGGCAACCGGCGCTGTAGCCGCGTTGGGCGGACCGGGCCAGTTACCCCCGACCGCCAGGTTCAGCAGAACAAAGAACTTCCGGCCATCAAAGGGCCATTGGCCGCCCTTGGGCATGTCGGCAGGGGTGAACGTGGCGTAGGGTTTTGCTGGATCGTCGACGTAGAACTGCACCTTCCCCGGACTCAAAATAACGCCGTAGGTGTGGAAGTCGTCGCCGAATGGCTTGCCGGAGGCGAGCTGGAAGGGTTTGCCCAGGCCCAGTCCCTGGTACCCCGGTCCATGCAGGGTTCCGTGCACGATCCCAGGCTCCTTGCCGACATTCTCCATGATGTCGATCTCCCCGCAGATCGGCCAGGGATGCTGCTGAATGTCGTTACCGAGCAGCCAGAACGCCGGCCACAAGCCTTGTCCTTTTGGAATACGGATACGCGCCTCAAGCCGCCCGTACTCGAAGCTCTGCAGATCGTGCGTCACCAGGCGCGCCGAGGTCCACTGCCCTGCCGCGTTGCGCCGTGCCACAATGTGCAGAAAGCCATCGTCTCCGATGAAGGAGTTCGGCTGCCGTGCCGGGTCGCACGGCGCCTGCGTTGTGCGCGGGCTGCAATACGTCTCCAACTCCGCATTGCCCCAGCCGCCATCTCCGGTCTCATACGTCCATGAGCTCGGGTCCGGGTCAGCCACCCGCTGATCGAACTCGTCAGACCACACCAGCTGTTCTTTGCCGGTATCTGTGGGGATTGAGGCCGTCTTCGTGGCCTGCTGAGCGCCGCACATGCCGCCAACCAGCAGCAAACACAGCAACAGGCAACGGCCCTGAACCAGAAAACACCGCAGCAGGCACGACATGTTCAGAGCATAGCGCTTGCACGGCGCGTGCGGTTGTCCTGTGTTAGAACATACTTTCCTGCGAACTACCCCGAACGTCACGGGGGCTGCATCTGAAGGGGTGCATGGTGTCTTCGTCCAGAACCGAGAGCCTTGCCCAACGCTTTGCCGGCTATACCGACGAACTGCATGACTTTTTTCGCAGTCGGCAGGTCCCATTCGGCACAAAGCAGGATCTTGAGGCCTTTCCGTCACATCTTGCGGACGGCTCCTTCCAGGAAGAGATGGTGTCCATGGTGCGGTCGATCGCGTACCGCGAACATGAAACCATCCCCCCTACCGAGCTTGCCGAGCTCCTCGCGATCGCCCTTGCCTGCCCGGACTGGGAGGAGAAGACCGAACCCTCGATAGAGTTCCATCAACTGCTCGACTTCGTCACGTATGCGGTCCGATCGCAGCGCTTCAGCTCGCCCTCCGACTCTGTGCCTGAGGAGGAGATCAGCCTTGCCGCCGTCAGTGCGGCATCAGGCTCCCCAGAAAGCTCCCCAGATAGCTGGCCCTCAGCGGCGTCGACGAAGCTGCCTACCACGCACCTGATCGTGCCGCCGGACCCGCCGTTGCCCCCGCTGCCAATCTCACTGGCGGAGAGTAACTCGCCCCAAACACAACCGCTTGCCCCTGAGGACGACATCGCAGCGCCAACCTCTACCAATGACCGGCTTTCCCGGGCTCTCCTTGAGTTCGGTGAACAAAAGCGACCACAAGAGGCGAAAGTTGATCGGGGCGCCCCTGAGGCTGTGCAGGCCACGCAACCGGCTTTTCGCTCACCCGCTCCGGTCCAGCCCGCCTACCCAGCCACGTACGCGGCCAAGCCGCGCTCGGCCGCAGCCTTCTTGCGCAACGCGTACTGGTTACCGGGCCTATGTGCGCTTCTGCTGGTTCTGGGAGCCACCTTCTTGCTTCGGCGTCCGCATGCCGTGCCACCTCCACCCGCAGCTGCCCAGCTTGCTCCCCTCGCCACCGCGCACCCTGCAAAGCCCAGCAGCTGGGGTCCATCGCGAAGAGCCGGGCAATCTCCTCCGCTTGCAAAAGCGGCGGGGACCACGCCGTCAGCCACGGCAGTTCTTGCCCCTTCTGCTTCGCGGAGTAACCTCGCTTCGGAGCCCCGAGCCCCGGAACCCCGAGCCCCGGGGTCGCGCACTGCCGATGAC
>CAXTRU010000323.1:0-4293 GCA_964246665.1 uncultured Acidobacteriaceae bacterium | reverse complement strand
CCCCGGCCCTTCCCCACGACGTCGTCGTCCAGTCCTGGCGCGGTCAGGCCTCGCTCTCGGCGGGTGCAAAAGACGGCTACAAGGGCCTGCTTTCGGCCGGCTACTACCTCGACGGCATGCAGCCCGCAGGCCAGCACTTCCTCGTCGACCCCATCCCCGCCGACACCACCCTCACCCCCGACCAGCAAAAGCTGATCCTCGGCGGCGAAATCTGCATGTGGGCCGAACAAATCAACGCCGAAACCATCGACTCCCGCATCTGGCCCCGGTCCGCGGCCATCGCCGAGCGTTTCTGGTCACCGCAAAGCGACCGCAGCGTCGACGACATGTACCGCCGCCTCGACCCGACCTCCGTTGAACTCGAAACGCTCGGCCTCCACCACATCAGCCAGGAGGACGCCAGCCTTCGCGCCCTCGCACAAACGCAGGACATCGGCGCCCTGCGCACCTTCGCCTCCGCCATGGAGCCGGTGCCCTTCCCGGAGCGCTACCGGCAGCAGCACACCGACCAACACACCGTGCTCGACCTCTTCGTCGACGCCCTCCGCCCCGACCCACCCACGCGCTTTCGCACCCAGCAACTCACCGACGCCCTGCTCACCTCGCAAGGCAATGGTCCAGTCGCTCGCGCCGCCGCCCTCGAACTCACCGCGCAGTTCCAAGCCTGGCAAGCCGCCATCCCCGCCGCCAAACAGCAGATCGACGCCGCCCCACTCCTGACCAACATCCGCAACCGCCCCGACCAACTCGCACAACTAACCGCCATCGGCCTCGAAGCGATCACCTTCATCACCCACCACCAACAGCCACCCGCAGCCTGGCAGTCCCAAGCCACAACCGCGCTCGAGGCCGCCCAACAACCCGGCGGGGTCGTCCGCTTCACCTTCCTCCCCCCACTCAAACAGCTCGTGGAGGCCACCAGCACCCACTAGGCAACGCCACTGCGGCACCCGGCCCAGGTCCTTGGGCGAACACGCCTGCGCCGTACTGCGTTGCGCGTCAACCCCCGTCTACACTCGGTGAGGTGATTTCCATCGTTTCGTTTGCACGCATAAGCCGGATGGTCTGCTGTGCCCTGGTTCCGTTCGCCTTTGCCACCCAGGGCTTTGCACAACAATCAGCAGAACCCGTAGTAGCCGCAGCAAACCGCTTCCTGGCCACACTCAGTGACGCGCAGCGGAGCAAGGTCGTCTACGCCTACGGCGACAACGCCCAGCGCGCGCGGTGGTCCAACTTCCCGACCGGCTTCGTCCCCCGCGGCGGCATCCGCCTCAAGGACATGAGCGCACCGGAACAGGCAGCCGCGCTCGATCTGCTGAAAGTCGTCCTAAGCCCTATGGGCTATGAGAAGGTGCAACAAATCCGGATGGCCGATGACGACTTCAAGGCCAACGGCTCCAAGCGCGGTCCCCGTGGCGGCGGTCCGCCTCCGGGTGGAGGACCACCTCCAGGAGCACTCGGCGGTCCACCCCCAGGCGGTGGTCCCGGCGGCCCAGGCGGTCCGGGTAGTCCAGGCGGTCCGGGTAGTCCAGGCGGACCGGGTAGGCGGGGCCCAGCCCTAAGCGGCGACATGTTCGGCAGTGACCTCTACTACATTTCTTTCCTCGGCAAGCCTTCACTCACGGCGCCCTGGATGCTGCAGTTCGGCGGCCATCACCTGGCCCTGAACATCACCATGATGGGCGACAAGGGAGTCATGACGCCGTCGCTCACGGGAGCGCAGCCTGCCATCTTCAAGGTCAACGGACACACCGTCCGGCCGCTTGGCAGGGAAAGCGACAAGGGCCTCGCCCTTGTGCAGTCCCTTGATGCCGGCCAGCGCAAACAGGCCGTTCTCGACTACAAAGTGGCAGACCTCGTGCTTGGGCCGGGCCAGGACGGCAAGAAGATTGCCCCCGAAGGCCTGAAGGTCTCTGCCATGAACGCCAATCAGAAGGCGATGCTGCTGGGCCTCATGGCCGAGTGGGCAGCCATCATGAATGACCAAGCGGCGTCCACCAGAATGGCGCAGCTCAAGGCAGAACTCGACCAGACCTGGTTTGCATGGAGCGGGCCGACCGACGCTACGCCCGGCAGCAACATCACCGCGTACTACCGCATTCAGGGTCCGCACGTGGTCATTGAGTACGCGCCGCAAAACGACGAACCCACCAATCACGTACACACCATCTACCGCGATCCGACGGACGACTACGGAGCTAAGTTCAACAGCGCGAAATGAAGAAAACACTGATCGCGCTTGTGTTGCTCGCGTCCTTTGCGCAAACAGCCTGGGCACACCGGCTCGACGAATATCTGCAGGCCACGATCTTCTCAATCGAGCCAGGGCAGGTAATGGCCACGATGCGTCTCGTTCCAGGAGTCGCCGTCGCGGACCGCATCCTCGCATTCATCGACACAAACCATGACAACGTCCTCTCGCCAAACGAGCAGCAGGCCTACGCGCAGCAGGTGCTTGGCGACCTCCGCCTGACCGAAGACAACACCCCACTTGCTTTGCATCTGCAATCGTTCACCTTCCCCACCGTGGAACAGATCAAGGCAGGCACAGGCGAGCTCGAACTTTGCTTCACGGCAAATCTGCTGTCGCCTAACGGCGTTCACAAACTCACCTTTGAGAACCGTCATCAGAGTTCGCTCTCGGTATACCTCGTCAACAGTCTCGTGCCGCAAAGCAAAACCATGCAGCTTGGCGCACAGACTCGCAACCAGAACCAATCCTTGTATCAGATCGACTTCACCCAATCAGCCCACGGCGAAAGCCCCGCCACGCAGGGACTTGGCTGGAGCGGTTTCGGCGCCGCGTTTCGACTCGGTGTCCATCACATCGCCGAAGGCACCGACCACCTCCTGTTCCTGATCGCGCTGCTGCTGCCCTCGCCGCTGCTGGCCGCGGCGGGGCGCTGGTGCCGGCGCGCGACGCTACGGCAGAGCCTGCGGCACATGCTGGGCATTGTCACCGCGTTTACCCTCGGGCACTCACTCACGCTCGCACTCGCGGGGTTTGGCGTCGTCCACGCACCCGGCCGCGTTGTAGAAATCCTCATCGCGGTCTCCATCCTCGTTTCCGCCCTCCACGCCATCCGGCCCTTGGTTGTCGGCCGGGAGGCCTGGATCGCCGCGGGCTTCGGCCTCGTGCACGGCCTCGCCTTCGCCTCCGCGCTGAGCGAACTCGGCGTCACAGGCTGGTACCGACTTGTAAGTCTGCTCGGTTTCAACCTCGGCATTGAAGCCATGCAGCTTACCGTCGTTGCCGTCACCCTGCCGGCGTTGATTCTTCTCAGCCGCACGCGGATCTACCCCGCTTTTCGCGTAGGTGGCGCGCTCGTGGCAATCGCCGCAGCGTGCGCCTGGATCGTGCAGCGCACGGTAGACAAACCCAACGCAGTCGCTGACCTCGTCGAGCAGTGCGGACGTCACGGCCTGCTGCTGGCGGCCTGCCTCTGGAGCCTGTGTGCGCTCGCCTGGTGCTTCGAGCAGCAGCACCGTACCGGTGCCGCGCGTTCCACCGCGTAAGCTGCCGCTTTCCTGAACACCAGCCACGCTCTCGCTTCAAAGACGACTCAGGCGCACAGTCCACTATCCTTGGATCTCGATCATGTTCGCCAACCCACAGCCTGATCCACGCGCCATCTCCCTGTTCATGTCGGAGATCGAAGCCATGGGCGGCGCAGAACGGTCCATCCTGGCCCTGGGCCGCTGGCTTCACGAACACGGCAAGCCCGTCACCCTGCTCACCTACTACGACCGTGTCGGGCTCGCCCAACACGCCGACTTCCCACTGCCCACCGTGCAACTCAACCCGGCCAACAACGCCCGCGCCAAGGTCGCCGCGCTACGCCAGCATTTCCGCAACCAGCCCCACACCGCACCCGCACCCATCACCTCCGGCTACCAGCCCGCGCTGCACTGCGCCCTGGCGCGCACCGGCCGCTTCCACTGCCTCATGCACGACACGCCCAGTCTCTTCGGAGGTGATCAGCAAGACTTGAAGCAACGCCTGCGCTTTGCGGTCTCCAATTGGCAGATCGGCCGCGCCATGCGGCGCAACGGCGGCGTCATGATCGTCACCAGCGACTTTCTGCGAGCGGAGTGCCACAAGGATTTTCATCTCCGCGCCGAAATCGCGCGCATGGGCGGCCTCGCGCACCAGCACGCCTTCCGCCCGCGCCCCGTCACCACCAACCAGCCCGCACCATCCGCCAACGCGTTGCGCCAATATGAAGTGCCAACCCAAGCCAACCCGCCGCGCCTCAACCTGCTATCCGTGTCTCGCATTGAAGCCAATAAACG
>CAXTRU010000322.1:0-4301 GCA_964246665.1 uncultured Acidobacteriaceae bacterium | reverse complement strand
GCCATGTACCGATCCACAGAAAGGGCAACGTGAACCAACGGCCATGCCAGACGCGCTCCATGGTGCCGCGCCCGATTGCGCCAATGCCGGCTGTGGAATCAAAACCGAACCGGCGCTGAATCATCGGGTGCAGTTTCGCGAACTCATCGTGTCCAAGAACACGCTCGTAGATGGATCGAAAGGCCATCAGCTTTGGGCCTCCGCAAGGGGAACCGGTGATTTGCGCAGGCAGCGCGTGGCAAACGCGGTGTAGCGCCATGCAATCCAGCCGACGATGCTCAGGGTGAAGACGCCAAGGTTCAGCGTCACAGGATTGAACGCCGCTTGTAGATACGCCGGCGACGAGTGGGCAACTGCGACCGTAGCCAGCACCATCGCGACCGCGCTCAACAACAGGTACGCACGCCACCGCCACAGCAGCAGGCCAGCGAGCCCGATCACCACCTCCGCTGCGCCGACCACCGGCAACCAGGCTTGCGCAAGACCGGAGTTATGCAGCATCGCGACTTCATCCCTGTTATGGAAAACAAGCTTGGGAACAAGCCCGTGCCACAGCCACACGAACACCACCGCGAGCCGCGCAAGCGTGTAGATGACGCTACAGGTGCGCACCAACTCGGGCGGGACGTCCTCGTCCACCCAGAAGCGTAGCCGGTCGAAGCTCCATGCCGTGGCCCAGCCAATCAGCGGATGAAAGATCAGATCGGCAACGCGGCCAGCGAGACCGAAGCGGGTGCGGTAGTCGTACCAGGTGAAGAAGCGCGTTGTGCCTGTGGCTGCGATGGGCACGTACTTCCAATAGCCGCTGCCTTCTTCAATCAACGACAGCTTGGAGCCTGACCAGAAACGCAGGGAAGAGGTCCGCACACCTTCGGAACCTTCTCGCGTGGCGATCGACTCACCGGTGCCCACGATGGCCGCGCCAAACCCGATGCGCGTGGCATAGGTAAACCGCTGCGGTTCGCTCGGGTCAGGACGAGGCAGATACGTGATGCTGGAAAAGCGCAGGTCCCAACGCTGATGCAGCGCTGGGTTTTGCGTCAGCTCCCACAAGCGCTCGAGTGAGCCGCGCATTGCCGCCTCGATGTAGAGCCCACTGCCCATGGCAGCAGCGTAGCACTTGGGGCTACGCTGCTTTGAGCAGCACTACCATTGGATCGACGGGGACCTTAGTCCTCCGTTGATTCGCCAGCCGTTTCGGGATCGGCTTCAGCGCGTGTGAGCGTGTCCGCAGTGGCCTCACTCTCTGAGATCTGCGCCGGTGCAAACGGATGCGGTGCCGTTGGTCCCTCACCGAGGCTCTCGCCGGCCGCTGCCATCGTCTTACCGCCAATCGCGCCGCTCACCGCGGAATCCATCATTAGCTCCGCGAGGCGTCGCGTCTTCTTATCCAGCTGCTCAATCGAGTTGCGGATAACGCGATAATCGTCGCCGGCCAGGGATGCCTTCAGATCCAGCGTGGCCGCCTTGATCTGCTCATGTTCGACAGAGGTCAGCTGCTGCCACACAGGCTGTGCCATGGCCTTTTCTACGGCTTCATAGATGGTCTGGCCTTCGTTTTTTGCCTCAATCACCTGGCGTTCGTGAAGGTCCTGTTCTGCCATATCGAAGCTCTCCAAGATCATCGACTCCACTTGCTCATCGGTGAGCCCATAGGTGGGCTTCACCTCGACCTGCGCCTCTTGCCCGCTGCGTTGCTCCCGCGCGCTGACATGGAGAATGCCGTTGGCATCGATGAGGAATTTCACCTCAATACGCGGCAGGCCGGCGACCATGGGTGGGATGTTCTTGAGGTCAAAGCGTGCCAGCGAGCGGCAGTCCTTGGCTAACTCGCGCTCGCCCTGCAGCACGTGGATCGCGACGTTGGTCTGCCCGTCAACGCCCGTGGTGAAGTGCTCCGTCGCGCTGGCTGGGATGGTCGAGTTGCGCTGAATGATCTTAGCTACGACACCGCCCAGCGCCTCAATGCCCAGCGAAAGTGGGGTCACATCCAGCAGCAACAATTCATCAGTGGCCGCGTTCTCTGTGCCGGATAAAATTTGCGCCTGCACCGCAGCACCAAGCGCGACTACCTCATCGGGATTCAACTCGGTATGCAGCTTCTTGCCGCGTGCTTCCAGGTCGAAGAGCTTCGTCACAAGCGCGCGTACAGCGGGGATGCGCGTTGAGCCACCGACCATCACAACTTCGTCGATCTGTTCAGGCGTAAGCTGTGCATCCTTCAGCGCCTGCCGTACAGGGCCCGCGGTGCGCTCGATCACGCTCGCGGCCAGGCCTTCAAACTGCTCCCGAGTGATCTCACGGAGGTAGGATTTGGTTTCCCCGTTGTCATCCCCGGAGGGGATCTGTGTTGTGTTCGACGCCGCAGGGATCGCCAATTGGAGTCGCGCCGTCTCTTGCGACGACAACGCAATCTTTGCCTCGATCACCGCTTTGCGCAGCGCCTGGATGACCTCCGGCTGGCCGCTCACGTCGACGCCCAAATCGCCCTTGATGTCATCCAGCGCCACAGCCGTCAGCAGGTTGTCGATGTCGTCGCCTCCAAGGTGTGTATCACCGCCGGTGGCGATCACCTCGAAGATGCCTTCATGCAGCTTGAGGATGGAGATATCAAACGTTCCGCCGCCGAAGTCATACACCGCAATCACGCCGTCCTTGCCGCCATGCAGCTGGTCGAGCCCATAGGCCAGCGCTGCCGCGGTGGGCTCATTTACCAGCCGCAGCACCTCCAGCCCGGCGATGCGACCCGCGTCCTTGGTGGCCTGCCGTTGCGCATCGTTGAAGTACGCCGGCACAGTGATCACTGCCTTGGTCACCGGCGCACCGAAGAAGCGCTCGGCATTGCGCTTCAGTTGCAGCAACACATACGCGGAAACTTCAGGCGGCGTCAGCGTCAGGCCGCCGACGTTGAGCTTCAGCACCTCACCCGGTTGCAAACCTTCGGCCAGCTTGAACGGAAAAAGCTTCAACTCCGGCTCCACGTCGACGAGGTCGCGGCCCATCAGGCGCTTGACGCTGTAGACCGCGTTTCCTGGCTTGGTCAGCAGCACGTCACGCGCGGCATTGCCCACCGCAAAGCCCTGCTCCGTTTCCTGGTCGAACGCGACGACACTGGGCACGATGGGCGAGCCGTCCTCGCCGGGAATCACCGCCGGCTGGTCGCCCTGCATAAACGCTACAAGCGAGTTGGTGGTGCCAAGATCGATGCCGACGACGCGCTGCTGTTCTGCCACAAGTTGCTCCTGCCGGGCAAACTGGCGCCCGCTTCTATTGTCCAACCTCAACCGAATCTCCTGTACAGATGCCCCGGACGCGCAGGGTGATGCTGGCCAAACCGTAACGATGCGGTCTTGAAGGTCTATGTGTCTCTCCGCTCCGCAGGCAAATACAGTCTGTGAACAGCCAACGAGCCAGCAGCGCCGGGCGAATCCGCATCCAACGGCGCATGAGCGAAGAGAAAGCCCGCCCATATGTCCACCTGCTGGAAGGCCGTGACCCTGCAGAGGTGCTTCGCGGCACGCCATCGCGCCTGATCAAGGTGCTTACCGCGCTGCCGCCCGAAACCATCGAGCACAAGCCCGCACCGCACAAGTGGAGCATCCGCGAGATCCTGTGCCACATGGCAGACTGCGAGGTCGCCTGGGCATGGCGCCTACGTGCCGTGTATGGCGCGGATAACCCAGCGTTGCAGCCCTTCGAACAGGACGCCTGGGCCCGCGCCTATGACGGCGTCGAGTACACCACGGAGGCGGCGCGCTCCACCTGGATACCCTTGCGCCGCTGGAACGTGGCTCTGATCGACGGCCTGACCGAGGCGGACAAGCAGCGTCCCGCGGCGCATCCTGAACTGGGCAACGTGACCTTGTGGAACATCGTCGAGATTGCCGCCGGTCATGATCTGCATCATTTGAACGCGCTGGAGAAACTCGTCCCCACAGCTGGGCCGCAGTAGTGGTCAAAGTGCTGGGTCGATGCGCGCTTGAAGATCAAGCGAGGGAAGCCGGATGTGTCGCCGCGCCCGGCTTTCCCGCAATTGCATAAACGGCCGCTCCACGCCCACATACAGCACCCCGGCCACAAGCAGGCATGCACCAAGTACACCGGCAGCATCCAATAAGTCGCGGTGGGCAGCTTGGGGAAGAGTGTCACCAAGAGGTGCACGGCTTTTTTGTGCGTGAGATACAGGCTGAATGCCAGGGTGGCCAGCAGACGTGTGCCTGGGATGCGCATCCGCGCCAGCAAGCCGTTGGCGCTCAGGGCAGACGCGGTCAGCAGCGCAAAGCCGAGCGCCAGTAGCGGAT
>CAXTRU010000321.1:0-4302 GCA_964246665.1 uncultured Acidobacteriaceae bacterium | reverse complement strand
CCTTGTGCTGAACCTGATGCCGTGTGTCTTCCCGGTGCTCTTCCTGAAGGGCCTCGGTCTGGTGAACTCTTCAACGGAGGAGAAGCGCCGCGATCGGATGCATGGCCTGTTCTACACGCTGGGCATCCTGGTGTCGTTCTGGACGGTGGTCGCCGTTCTGCTCATTCTGCGTGCCGGGGGACGACAGGTCGGCTGGGGCTTCCAGCTGCAGTCTCCTGGCTTTGTGGCGGTGCTTGCGTCGATCGTGTTCTTCCTTGGGCTGTCGCTTGCCGGCCAGTTTGAGATTGGCTTGTCGCTGACCAGTGCGGGTGGTGAGCTCGCGCAGAAGCAGGGCTTTGCCGGCAGCTTCTTCACCGGCGTGCTTGCCACGGTGGTCGCCACGCCGTGCATGGGCCCCATGCTGGGCGCCGCTGTGGGGTTTGCCCTTTCGCAACCCATTGCGCTCACGTTCCTGGTTTTCACGGTGCTCGCGCTCGGTCTCGCGCTGCCGTACCTGCTGCTGACGCTGCAGCCGCAGTGGATCAGCCTTTTGCCCAAGCCCGGCGCATGGATGGAAGTGCTCAAGCAGCTCACCGCCGTCCCCCTGTTTGCGACCGCGATCTGGCTGGCCTGGGTGTATGGCCAGCTTTACGGCAGCGATGGCCTCAATCGCATGGCGCTGCTGCTGCTGAGCTTCCTTGTGCTGGCGATCGCTGGCTGTGCGCTGGGCCGGTGGCCTGCCCGCTGGGGCTCGCTGGCGGCCGCGACGGCGCTGAGTATCTTCGCGATCGCTCTTCCCCTGCGCGCGCACAAGGTGGAGGCCGAAACCTGGCAGCCCTGGTCGCCTGAAGCCTTTGCCAGCGCTCGCGGGTCCGGGGATCCGGTCTTTGTCGACTTCACCGCGGCCTGGTGCCTGAGCTGCAAAGTGAACGAAGCCGCCGTGCTCCACACGGCCGACATCGAAGCGAAGCTCGCCAAGGGGCACTTCCGTCTGTTGAAGGCCGATTGGACGCAGTACGATCCGCGCATCACCGCCGAGCTCGCCGAAGTAAACCGCAGCGGTGTGCCCACCTACGTCATCTATCCCGCCGGCAAGAACACCAACGCCGACGTCTTGCCTGAACTGCTGACCAAAGACATCGTCTCCAATGCAATCGAAAAGGATCTGCTGCTCAGCACAGCGCGAAGCTCCCGGTAAGCACCGGGCCGGAGCCGAGACGTCGAGAAGGACGGCTAGAAGGAGGGCTTCGCGACCGGCGAAGGCTTCCTCACCCAGTCCGGGTGCTCTTTCTGGATTTGCAGTCCGATGTCACCGCCCAGCTGTGCCCCAACCTGGGCGCAGCCGCCCATGATCTCACTTTGGATCGCGGTACCTTGGCTGCCAAGCTTGACAGTTGGCTCGTACCTGCCGGAGGGTTGGGCCAAAGCAAAAGCGCTGCCCCGAAGAGCAGCGCCGTGCTTGCAGCAAGGGCAAGTTAGAGCAGGTCAGCGGCCTGACGGCGGCGCAGGAACATCAAGCCCGCAGCACCTACCAGACCGGTTCCCAACAGCACGAGGCTGTTCGGCTCAGGGGTGGCAGCCACGGCGGCGATCTGCGCGTTGGTCTGGAGAGTTCCGTTTCCGCCCGTCGCACCGAAGTTCAGCGAGTAAACGGTGGTCTCGGAGTACGTACCGCCTGGGGCAGAGAACGCACCCATCATCGGGCCGGTGGAGAAGGAGCCATCACCGTTGTAGGTTACGCTGCCCAGCAACTCAGCCATGCCGTAGGCGTTGTTTGCCGGCCCGAAGTAGTTGGAGATGGTCTCAGAGACGAAGTCCCCGCCGTTCAGGCTGTTCAGCCCAAAGGTGTTCATCACGGGGGTGACGGGGGAGGTGAGACCCGTGTCCGTGATCTCGATACGCAGCGTTGTGGGGCCGGTGATCCCGCTGGCCTTCACAGAGGTGTTGCTGTTATTGCCGAAGTTCGGGGCGTTCAGGAACGGCGATCCCGTCGCGTTGACGGAAACCGAAAAGTTCGAGTCTGTCGCCGAACCACCAAGAAGGATACCGTTGGTGACGCTTCCGCTGCCGATGTTCTTGGTGCCGTCGAAAACGCGGTAGGAGATGGTGTCTGCATGAGCAAACAAAGAAGAGCCGAGCAGGGCTAAGGCCGCAGCCGCAAAGGTATAGGTACGCATCACAAAATCACTCCGAAAGAATGCTGATACTTGTATTGAGAGGTACGTCCCGAACGGGAGTAGCCTTCGCTATCGACGGCGGTGTGCGCTGTTGCTCCACCGCTAGGGAAACGCCGAAACCGACCCATCCCTAGGCCTCCAGAACCGCCGCGGATGCGGTTGCCGTACAAACCAGTGGGATCAGTGCCCTGCCGTGCTTGCATGCCCTGAATCACCACGAACCAAGACTCCTGTCGGTTGACATACCTCGAGTGCAGTGTGCACCGGTCCAGCAGGTGCTACCTCACTTCTGTGTTACATTTACTAACCGAACGGCTTTAGCATACCTCAACAAAAGTTGCATTCATGCTATTTCTTCGAAACTTTGGTAACTCAAGCTTGCACGTCCGGGGAAAGCGATGCGCTTCGGACGAGGGAGCTCTGTACGGCTTACTCTCGGCGTCGACCCGCGCCGCTTCTGGATCGTTGTATGCCGCTTCCCCTGTGACGCAGGCATCAAGAAGCCTTGTCTGCCTTGATGCGGGCGATCTCTTCCATGCGCTGAGCCAGCAAGCGCTCCCGGCCCTCGTTGGTCGGCTGGTAGTACCGCCGGTTCACGAGCGACGCCGGCAGGCAATCCATGGCCGCGACCTTGCCCTCCAGGTCGTGGGCGTATTGGTACTCCTTGCCGTAGTCGAGCTCCTTCATCAGCCGGGTGGGCGCGTTGCGCAGATGCGCCGGCACCGGCTCAGCAGGACGCGCTTCGATATCGGCCAGCACTTCACCATAGGCCGTGTACACCGCATTCGACTTGGGCGCCAGCGCCAGGTACACCACAGCCTGCGCCAGGGCCAGGTCGCCCTCCGGCGAGCCCAGAAAGTGCATCGCATCGCGCGCGGACAGGCATAGGTTCAGCGCCTCCGGGGCGGCCAGGCCGATGTCTTCGACGGCCATGCGCACCACCCGCCGCGCCACATACATCGGATCTTCGCCGGCCTGCAGCATGCGGCCCAACCAGTACAACGAGGCGTCCGCATCGGAGTTGCGCACGCTCTTGTGCAGCGCGGAGATCAGGTCGTAGTGCTGCTCCCCTTTCTTGTCGTACAACAGCACACGCTGTTGCAACGCCTCCCCCGCGAGCTCGCGCGTGATGGTGCGTTCGCCGCGCCCAACCGCCAGTTGCGCAGCCACCTCCAGTGCGTTCAACGAGCTGCGGGCATCGCCGGAAGCATGGCTTGCGATGAACTCCAACGCCGCGGGATCGGCGTCGATCGCAAGCGCGCCCAGCCCGCGTTCACTGTCGGTCAAGGCGCGTTCCAGCAGCGCAAGCACCTCGGTTTGCTCCAGTGCGCGTAAGGTGTAGACGCGGCAGCGGCTTAGCAACGCGGCGTTAATTTTGAAACTTGGGTTTTCTGTCGTCGCGCCGATCAGGCGGATCGATCCACGCTCCACGTAGGGCAGAAAGGCGTCCTGCTGCGCCTTGTTGAAGCGGTGGATCTCGTCTACAAACAGCACGGTGCGCGAGCCGAAGCTGGCGGCTTTTTCCGCGTCGACCATGACCTGCTTGATCTCTTTGATCCCGCTGAGGACGGCCGAAAACTCGATGAAGCTGGCCTGCGTGGAACGCGCAATGATCTTCGCCAACGTCGTCTTGCCCACGCCCGGCGGTCCCCAGAAGATCAGTGACGCCGCGTCGTCGCGCTCAATCTGCAAGCGCAACGGCTTGCCCGGACCGAGCAGGTGTTGTTGCCCGTAGAACTCATCTAGCGTACGGGGCCGCATGCGCTCAGCGAGCGGTGCGGTGCGCGCTGTGGGCTGACCACCGCTGCTGCTCATGGGCGAGGTATCGAAGAGGCTCATCGGGCGATCCCCGCTTGCTGCAGCGGAGTGCTGCGGCCGGCTTCTTCTTGCGTGTGGCGAAACCACTCATAGAGCAGGATGGAGCCAGCCACGGCCGCGTTCAACGACTCGATCCTGCAAGGAATGCTTACCTGCACATCTGCAGCGGCCAGGGCGTCCTGCGACAGGCCGCGGCCCTCGCTGCCGATGAGCAGCAAGGGCGCACCCGACATCGCTTCGCCCGGTGTGACGGCGGCATCACCCCTGGCTACCGCGGCCAGCACGCGCCTGTGCGCGCCTCGCAGCCGCGTGACGTCCGTCAACGTGC
>CAXTRU010000320.1:0-4306 GCA_964246665.1 uncultured Acidobacteriaceae bacterium | reverse complement strand
GCTCCCCAGAGGTTTACTCCGATGCACATGCTTTGCAAGGTTTCCACCGTGTTCAGCGACGTTCGCTGTCCCGTATGCGGTCAAGGCTTTCTGGTGTACTGGACACGCAAGCGCGCCGGGGAGCGCGAAGAACAACGCCACACGCTGCAGCAGGCCCTGCGCGAGCAGCACGGCGCCCTCGACAGCGCCGACGCCCATGCGCCTGCCTTCCAGGTGGCCGACGTACCCGCAGCCGCGCCGCAGCGCCAGCCGCAGGCCGTCGCAGCCAACGCCATTCCGGTCTATCACTAGCGACCGATCAAGTTCCGGGCCGGGTCCGGGGGCTCCGGCTCTGCCCGGAAACACCTCTCCAAAGGAGCCCTGCAGCTTTCCCGCTTCACCCGTCCGCTACAATGGAGGGCGGCGACCCGGCAACACCTCTGGGCGCATGAGCAGTTGTAACGCGCCCCTATGAGCTGGTTTAAACGCGAAGACCACGAGATTCAGCCCACACCCCACCATGAGGTCCGCACCGAGGGACTCTGGGTCAAGTGTGACAACTGTCGCAAACTGATCTGGAAGGCCGACCTTGAGGCCAACCTCCAAGTTTGCCCGCACTGCGGCTTCCACTTCCGCATCGGTTCCCGCGCGCGCATCGACATGCTTCTCGAGCCCGGGTACGAGATCGTCGACACCGGCCTCCGTTCCACCGATCCCCTCGACTTCTGCGACCTGAAGCCCTACAAGCGCCGCCTCGCCGAAGCACAAAAGAAGACGGGCCTCCATGATGCCATCCTCAACGCGGTCGGCGCGCTGGGCGAACAGCCTGTTGTGCTCAGCGTGATGGAGTACGGCTTTATCGGCGGCTCCATGGGGGCCGTCGTCGGTGAAACGATCGCCCGCGCCGTCGACCGTGCGCTCGAAACGAAGACCCCGCTGATCATCGTCTCCGCTTCCGGCGGTGCCCGCATGATGGAAGGCATCGCCAGCCTCATGCAGTTGGCCAAGATCTCCGCCGGTTTGGCGAAGCTGGACGACGCAAAGATCCCCTACATTTCGCTGATGACCGACCCAACTACGGGCGGCGTCACGGCCAGCTTCGCCATGCTCGGCGACCTCAACATCGCCGAACCCGGCGCGCTCATCGGCTTCGCCGGCCCGCGCGTCATCGAGCAGACCATTCGCCAAAAACTTCCTGAGGGCTTTCAGCGCTCGGAGTTCCTCCTGCAGCACGGGTTTCTCGATGCCGTCGTCCCGCGCAAAGAGCTGAAGGCCTACTTCGCCCAGGCGCTCAGCTGGATGACCGCAGCCAAGAGCGTCGCTGCAAGTAGCTGATTGCGGAGGGGAAAGCCTTAGCCTTCGGGTTCAACTCCGGAGGGTATAGGTGTCGCCGGATTGCCTAGTGAACCGGCGTCGCGCGAACGATGGAACGGACACTGCCCAGGGTGTACACCCACGCGCTCCGCAGCATGACCGCGTACGCACAAAGCAGACGACGCATCGTCATACCCGTGATTTCCACTTCAAGATAGCCTTCGGCTAGCTCCTGTTCAACTTTGGCATGCATGCCTTGGGACGTCTCGATAGCGTCCTTCAACTGACGGCGGCGTGTGTAGTGCGACATGTCGATCACCTTTGCGGGTCGGGGTGTGTACACCGGGCAAACGGCCCCGGAAACGGAAAAGAACGCCGCATTGGGAGCGGCAGCAACAAGAGAGCGAAAGGGAAGAATCCGGGCAGCCAAGAAGTTTCTCCGGGTCGGCGCGCGGTCAAAGAAGGCCATGCGACGGAAATCTGGCTGAGAACAGGGCCGGGCTAGTTGGCGCCGGTCCGCTGCTCTCATGCTGATGTTGAGCATGCGGGAACCCCGGGTGGGTTCACTATCCCTCAAAGGTGGAGGGTCTTGACGGCGGTGCTATACCCGCCCTCGACCTTCGTCCGGGCGATCAAAACAGCCGCGATACACTGGATTTCATGCCGATCCGTAGCGAACTGCCCCTCGCCGAAGTTGATCCCGAGATCGCCCGCGCGATCGAAAATGAGACAGTCCGCCAGCACGACGGCCTGGAAATGATCGCCAGCGAGAATTTTGTCTCGCGCGCGGTGCTCCAAGCCGCCGGTTCGGTGTTCACCAATAAGTACGCGGAAGGTTACCCCGGCAAGCGCTACTACGGCGGCTGCGAGTACGCCGACGTGGTCGAAAATCTGGCGCGCGACCGCGCCAAACAGCTCTTCGGCGCCGACCACGCCAACGTGCAGCCCCACTCCGGCTCCCAGGCCAACGCCGCCGCGTTTATGACCCTGCTTCAACCCGGCGACACGATCCTCGGCCTCGACCTGGCCCACGGCGGCCACCTCACCCATGGGCACAAGCTCAATTTTTCCGGCAAGCTTTACCGCATCGCGGGCTACAAGGTGCGCCAGGACACTGAAACCATTGACTATGATCAGCTCGAAGAGCAGGCCGAACTCGAAAAGCCCAAGCTCATCATCGGCGGCGGCTCCGCCTACCCACGCCAGTTCGACTTTCCCCGCCTGCGCGAGATCGCGGACAAGGTTGGCGCCAAACTCCTTATTGATATGGCCCACTTCGCCGGTCTAGTCGCCGGCGGCGCACACCCCTCGCCCGTGCCGCACGCGCATGTAGTCACGACCACCACGCACAAGACGCTGCGTGGCCCCCGTTCCGGCCTGATCCTCTGCAACGGGGACCTCGCCGCCGGCATGGACCGCAGCGTGTTTCCCGGCCAGCAGGGCGGTCCGCTGGTCCACGTCATCGCAGCCAAAGCCGTCGCCTTCGGCGAAGCGCTGCGCCCCGAGTTCAAGCAGTACGCCGCCCAAATCGTCCATAATGCCAAGGTCCTCGCCGAAGCGCTCGCCGGGCACGGCTTCCGGGTCATCTCCGGCGGCACGGACACCCACGTTGTCCTCATTGACGTCTTCAACAACGGCGCCGGCATGCTCGGCTCCGAAGCCGAGTACGCGCTCGGCCAGGCCGGGGTCACGGTCAACAAGAACGCCATCCCCTACGACACCAATCCGCCGATGAAGCCTTCCGGCATCCGGCTCGGTACACCCGCGCTCACCACGCGCGGCATGGGCGAAGACGAGATGCGCCTCATCGCCGGCTGGATCGCCGACGCGCTCACCCACCGCACCGACGAAGCCCGCCTCCGCGCCATTCGCAACCGCGTCCGCGACCTTGCCGAAGAGTTCCCGCTCTACGGCTGGCTTCGCCACGAAGAATCGGTCGCCCTGCTGGCCTGATAGGACTTGTTCTTGGCCCACCGGCGCACGCGTCCTCAGGAGAATAGCCCTGGACTGATCCGGGCGAAGTACGAGAGCTGGCTCTTGCGAACGGACGTCGCCCATGCGGTAACAACGTGAAATGTCAGCGACCGATTGTCTCTGTCGAAACTTCAGCCCCGAGCGGTTCGCAGAAGGGTTCTACAGAGATGCGCTCGTACGTTACATCCATCACGGTCAGAGTCTCCGTGCCGCCCGGCGCGTGAAGCACAATCTCGTCGTCTTCCCCCGCCCCCATCAACGCGCGCCCCAGGGGTGAAGCCCAACTGATGTGATTGCGATCAAGATCGACTTCATCGGTGCCGACGATGCTCACCGTACGCTCCGTCCCTGCGGCATTCGCGTAGCGGACGGTAGCTCCGAAGAACACCTTGGTCGCCCTCTGCCCTGTCCTCGGGGCTTCGGGATCGACGACTTCCGCGGCTTCGATTCGCTCCGTGAGAAAACGAATGCGTCCGTCGATCTGCCGCAGCCGGCGCTTGCCGTATTGGTAGTCAGCGTTTTCACTGCGATCGCCGTTGCTTGCAGCCCATGCCACCACTTCCACCACGGCCGGGCGATCCCTGGTGAGCAGAAACTGCCGCTCCTGTTTCAGGCGCTCGAGCCCGCCTGGAGTGATGTAGTTCTTGCCGTTGTCCGCCGCAGCTTTCTCTTGTTTCGGTCTCTTCGTAAAGCCTGTTCGCACCCTTGGGCCTTCTCTGTTGCTGAATCGTGTTAGGCGCGTCAGAAACAGCCGAGCGCAAGCCAGAGGCGCCGATCCATGGGCACCGTGTCTCGATTCTATGGTGCTCTAAGCCAACGAACGACTTACAGCAAGCGTACTCAAGGAACAACCTGTGACAGGGGCCGGCAACCGTACAGAAGCAGACTTCTGGTCAAGTTCAGACACAGGCTTTTTGTATGAGCAGGTCCAAGGTCGATGCCAATCGTCAGCTTTACCTGGCCACGCTTCCGGGCTATCCCTGCGGTGGGGGATTGCGCAGGGTTCTTCATGGAACAGTCTGCTCCTCCTTCGGAGGAC
>CAXTRU010000319.1:0-4315 GCA_964246665.1 uncultured Acidobacteriaceae bacterium | reverse complement strand
GTCGCACTCAGTCCACCCAGACACACGTCAGCCCCGCCGGAGGTCTCCACCCCGCGGATCACGCCGCGGGTGCTCGGCGGGCGTGAAGGCGTTTTCCTCGCCAGTTCCGGAGCCATGGCGGCGCACCTCCTCGCCGCTCCGGCCCCGCACTACCCGAAGCTGGCCAGCCTGACGCATGTGCAAGGAGAGGTGATCGTTCAGGTCGTCGTTGGGCGCGACGGCGGTGTGAAAGCCACGCGCAGCCTGGAGGGCCCCCGGCTGCTGCGCGGCGCAGCGGAGCATGCCATCCGGCGCTGGCGCTACCGGCCCTATTTGGTGGACGGCAAGCCGACCGACGTGGCCACGCTCGTAACGGTGAACTTTCGCCTGACACACTGACGCCCACACCCTGAGGGTGCTTGAAGGGGGCGTCTCTTGTAGGCTATAGCCGATCAGAAATCCGAGCGCACACTTTGTGCTGCGTATCGGCGACAGGCTATGAGACGATAGACCGCCCATCACCTTTGGAGGACGCCCCATGCTTTCTTCCTCACGCCTGGAAGCCGTCGCGTGCCGGTTTGACCCTGTTATCAAGGATTTGCGCTCGTTTCTGAAAGACAACGATGTTGCGTACGGGTTTCCGGAGCACCTGCTGGCGTTCACCGACCGCCTTACCGAGGACGAGGCGCTTCGCTACGCCACCTCCTCCAAGCTGCATACCGTGGTGGCGGAGTTTGCGGAGTCGACCTCCCACGGCGACCTTGTCGAGATGCTTCTACTCACCGTGGGCGGCTTTGCCGTCGATGAGGACACGCCGCCGATGCAACAGGCCGAGCGCGTCCTGTCGCGCTTCATCGGCGAGGTGATGACCTCAACGTACACGATCGCGCCCGGGCCGCCTCCTTCGGCGCCTCTGCCTGCACCGCCCGCGCCGCTTACGGCTCCCCCGCTCACCCAGTTGCAGGACACAATTGCCGAGCCGGAGAGCCAGCTTGGGTGGGCAGCTTTCCTGGAAATACCGATGTCGCCGGCAACCCTAGCAAACAACGTCGACGCACCATCCATCGCCAAGCCCACTGCACTTCCCACCCGGTTACCTCCCAACGTGATGCCGGCTGCGGTCAAAGCGCTTCTGGCGCGTCTTCCGAAGCGGGCGCCCTCATCGCAACCGTTCACGTGGACCCCTGCTCCGCGCTTCGTCTGGGCAGCGCTGGTGTGCGGTGCGCTGTTTCCGCCGGGCATGTACCTGATCTCGCAGCCACACGCTGCCTCGCCCGCGCCGCTGCACCCCGACGCGAAGGCGCCACGCCCGGCGGTTGACCCGCAACTGGTGCCGCCGGCACAAGCGGCGCAGCCGACAGAGCTCGACCGGCAAACGGATGAGGATTTGGCCAGCATTGCGGCCTTAGGCTTCGGGTCAAGTGCCGGCCAAACGCGTTTCGCCCTTTCGCACTACCGCAAGCTTCGCAACCGGCAAGCCTTGAGTGCGAAGCAGGCGGTGCCCACAGTACATCCCTTTGCCGGGAGCAACGCCCCTGGAGCCGGCCTCGTTCCCCGCGAAACCGACATGCCGGGGCGGGACGTGAGCTCCCTTGCACCCGCCTCCCCCGGTTCGCAGGATCACTAGCAGAGGCTTTCACCCCGAACGCCTGCGCTTTCGTTGCGCGAGAGCCTACGCCCTGACGCTTTGAAGTTAGCCGCAGGCAAAACGGCAGGGCCGAAGCCCTGCCGTTTGGTTCTTTGCTCGCGAAGCGAGCGTGTGGTGGCCGTCCGCCGCCAGGACTATTCGGCAGCCATCTCTTCCTGTTCGCCTTCCATGCGCATGGCCTCGAGCTCGCGCTCTTCGGCTTCGTGCGCTTCCTGGACCTCGGCCTGGATCTGCGCTGCCGCCTCTTCGAGCTCCGGCGAAAGCGCAACCTGGCGGTAGTACTCCATGCCGGTACCGGCAGGGATCAGGCGGCCCACAATGACGTTCTCCTTGAGGCCACGCAGCCCGTCGATTGCGCCGTTGATGGACGCTTCGGTGAGCACGCGGGTGGTCTCCTGGAAGCTTGCCGCCGAGATGAAGCTGTCGGTGGAAAGCGAAGCCTTGGTGATGCCCAGCAGCAGCGGACGGCCCACAGCCGGACGGCCACCCTCGGTCGTCACGCGCTGGTTTTCCGCGTTGAAGCGGAAGCGATCGATCTGCTGCTCCAGCAGGAAGTTGGTGTCGCCGACGTCGTCGATCTTCACCCAGCGCAGCATCTGGCGGACGATCGTCTCGATGTGCTTGTCCGAGATGGACACGCCCTGGAGACGGTAGACCTCCTGAATCTGCTCAACGAGGTAGATCTGCAGTGCGCGCTCGCCGAGGACATCGAGGATGTCATGCGGGTTGCGCGGGCCGTCAATCAGCGGATCGCCGGCACGCAGACGCTCGCCTTCCTGCACGTTGATGTAGACGCCGCGCGGCACCGAGTACTCTTCCTCGTGGCCGTTGTCCGCGGTGACGTACACCTTGCGCTGACCCTTCGAGACATCGCCGAAGCGGACCACACCGTCGATGCGCGAGATGATCGCGGGATCGCGGGGCTTACGCGCTTCGAACAGCTCAACAACGCGGGGCAGACCACCCGTGATGTCCTTGGTACGGCTGGACTCACGCGGGATCTTGGCAAGCACGTCGCCCGGCGAAACCTCATCGCCATCCTGCACCATGAGGTAGGCGCGTGACGGCATGATGTAGCGCTTTTGGCTGCCGCCGGCCTTGATCAGGATGGTCGGCTGACGCTTCTCATCCGGGCTATCGGCAACCACGAGACGCGAAAGGCCAGTGACCTCGTCGATCTCTTCATTGACGGTGAGCCCTTCCTGCAGGTCCTTGAAGCTGACCGTACCGGCGATCTCCGTGAGGATGGAGAAGGTGTACGGATCCCACTCGCCGAGCACATCGCCCTGCTTGACTTCCGCACCGTCTTCCACGCGAAGCTTCGCGCCGTAGACGATGGCGTAGCGCTCCTTCTCGCGGCCCTTGTCGTCGAGGACGGCAATGGAACCGGAGCGGTTGAAGGCGACCAGATGGCCTTCCTTGGCACGCACGGTGGTCAGGTTGATGAAGTGCACCTTGCCACCGTTCTTGGCTTCCACCTTGCTTGCATCCTGCACACGGCTGGCAGTTCCGCCGACATGGAAGGTACGCATGGTGAGCTGCGTTCCGGGCTCGCCGATGGACTGCGCCGCGATGACACCGACAGCCTCGCCCATCTCCACCATCTTGCCCGAGCCGAGGTTACGGCCGTAGCAGAGGATGCAGCAACCACGCTTCGATTCGCAGGTCAGCACCGAGCGAATCTTCACGCGCTCGATACCGGCAGCCTGCACCGCCGAGGCGAGGTCTTCGTCGATCTCCTGGTTGATCTCCACGATCGTCCGGCCATCGATGTCCTTGAGGCGCTCAAGTGAGACGCGGCCAATGATACGGTCGCGCAACGGCTCGATGGTCTCGCCGGCTTCAATGATCGGCATCACGTAGATACCTTCCGAAGTGCCGCAGTCGTGTTCGCTGATGATCACGTCCTGCGCCACATCGACCAGACGGCGGGTCAGGTAGCCCGAGTCAGCCGTCTTCAGCGCCGTATCCGCCAGGCCCTTACGTGCACCGTGCGTCGAGATGAAGTACTCGAGCACCGTGAGGCCTTCGCGGAAGTTCGCCTTGATCGGCGATTCGATGATCTCGCCGGACGGCTTAGCCATAAGACCACGCATACCGGAGAGCTGACGAATCTGCTGCTTGGAACCACGCGCACCGGAGTCGGCCATGATGTAAATCGGGTTCATGGCTCCTTCCTTGTCCGCCTTCTTCATGTTGTTGAACATCTCGTCCGCAACACGATCGGTAATGCCAGACCACAGCTGCGTGACCTTGTTGGAGCGCTCGAGGTTGGTGATCGAGCCTTCCAGGTACTGCTGCTGCATCGTGACGACCTGCTTCTCGGCATCGCGCACCACGGTGTACTTCGACTCCGGGATCACCATGTCGTCCAGGCCAACAGACAAGCCGGACTTGGTGGCGTACTGGAAGCCAAGCTCCTTGATGCGATCGAGCGCCTTGACCGTGACCTCAAGGCCAAGGTTCAGGTAGCAGAAGTTCACCAGCTGCCCGATGCCCTTCTTCTTCAGCAGGCCGTTGATGTACGGAATGCCTTCCGGCAGAGCGTCATTCAGAATGGCGCGGCCCACCGTGGTGTTGATGTACTGCTTGTTGAACTCCACCGGCTCGGTGTGCAGGATGTCCTGGTCGTCATAGGCCGTGGTCATGTCGAGCACGGGCCCCGAGTAGCGCAGACGGATGGGCGAG
>CAXTRU010000318.1:2552-4331 GCA_964246665.1 uncultured Acidobacteriaceae bacterium | reverse complement strand
GGCGCAGAGCTTTCCGCGAATGATCGTGACCCGCCGCTTAGCACTTGCCGGATTTGTCCTTTCCATCGTCGCGCCGATCTCACTCGGCTCCGCGCAAGAAAATTCCGCCCTGTACCAAGCCACCGCCATCGTCACCGGCAGCGCCGTTCCCATGTGTGTGTTGATTCCCAGGCGGCTGTTGCGCGCCGGGATGCCCAACTGCGGCGGCCGCGCGGCATCCTGCACCAGCCAATGAACTTGGTGCTGCGACGAAAGCGGCATCATCAGCGCCAGCACACGGCCCAGCAGCGCGGCGCCTTCGTCGGTCTCGTTGAAGTGCTCATAGGTTTCCAGCGTCACCGGCCCAATCTCAATCACGGTCATTGCGAGGTCTTCGGAGCGGTCCCCCAGCAGCAGATCCACACCCAAGCGCGAAGCCCGCGAGGCCAGGCACGACAGAGCGGCTTCCGGCATGGGCGCCAGCACCGGCCGGTACTGAAACCCCTGCACCGGCAAGTTCAACAGCACACCCAGCAGAAACGCGCAGCCATCTTCCGAGCAGGCCAACTGCGGTACGTTGGCGATCAGGGCCGCCAGCCGATACCACAGCGACGTCGGCCAGTCCTCGGCCACGATGCCGAACAGCGCCAGCCACCGCTCACAGGCATGCAGGTCCTCCGGGCTTAGCCGGAACAGCGGCGCGCCCTCGTGGAACCAGTGCTTCAGCTTTTCCAGCGGGTCGTCGAGCGGCTCCAGGATCTCGCGCGTGCCGGCTGCAGCCTCACCGCCGGAGTCCCACATGCCGACGGGCAATGCCTGGGTGAACCCCAGGCCGGCAATCTCCAATTCAATCAGCTGGGAGCCCGTCAGCGGCGTTCCGGCAGCTGGGCTTTGACGCACAACCGCACCGGCTTCCCGTGCGTTGCGTCCGGAGCGGTACAGCCGGATGCGATGTTCGCCGATGCCGAGGGCCCGCAGCGTCACCAGGGCGGAGTCGACCGTGTGGGCGTGCGCGGCGGTGCCGCCGGCGAGGTCGGGCATGGGCACAGCGGCCCTGGATGGGCGCGGGTGCAGGTTGGCCTCGGCAGGGCTGCCCGGAACAGGCGGTGAGGTGAGGTCGCGGTCTAGCTCCATGCGAAGCTCACCTCCAGCAGCAGGCCCTGCACCAGGCGCTCACCCAAGGTGCGTTCCATCTGCGCTTTCAGCGCCGGCAGCTCCACCTCCGGCTTGCTGAAGCCGTGCGCATCCAGCGTGATGTGCAGGCGTTCCACGCGGCGCATCCCGCCTTCCCGGCGCTCGAGGCCTGAGGTGCTTTCGGCGCGCAGGATGCGGCGATCCATGGCTAGTGCAGCTGTTTGCAGGTCAGCCTGCGTGACGATCCTGCCGCGGGTGAGCAGGGCATCAGCGAACCGGCGTTCTTCGCTGGCCATGTCTTCGCCGTCCGACCCGCCTGACGCGGCGGTGACCGGCGCGATACGGATGCCGGCCAGCGCCGCCGGGTTCGCAAAGCCGGTGATATCGCCTGGCCCCACCTGGTTCCCCAGCGTTCCGTTGGTCAACCAAAGCCGCACATTGGCCGCGGTGTGCACGGTGCCGTCCGCGTGGCTGCCGGGGTGCACCGTGAGCCGGCCGTTGGCGAGCTCGAATCGACCCACGGACGCGTTTGCTCCAGGGCGGTTGCCGGTCAGGTAAGGCTCGTTGTCGACACTCATCACGCTCAGCGGCGCGACCAGGTGTTCGGGCGTGCCGTCGGCGCGGGTCACCGGATCCGAGCCGCCGTCGCGCGCAAACTGGAGCGTG
>CAXTRU010000318.1:0-2542 GCA_964246665.1 uncultured Acidobacteriaceae bacterium | reverse complement strand
GTCTGGTTGCGTACAAAGACGTTGGACACAGTCATGGTGTGCAACAAAATGCCGTTAATGGCGTGATGCAGGGCCGGGATGCCGGGCGGCATCGGAATTTTGATCCACACCCGTGGTTTGGCCAGCAGCGCCTGCGCGTCGCGGCTCACCAATCGTGCCAGGGCGGGCTCCAGCAGGCGTGGCGCGCGGCACAAAAACGGCTGCCCGGCTTCCATGGCCGGAAACAGGAATTGACGCCCGGTGTAGAACCCGTCGGGAACATGGGACGTGCCCGTGTCCGCGCGGGCTGCGCGTGTCTTCGCGCCCATCTGGAAGGCAAGCGTCCAAACCCCGCCTTGCCGCTCCGGCCGCAGCAGGCCTTCGCCGGCGAGTTCGCCGTCTTCGCCGAAGATCCACCACGGCTCATGGCTCAGGGCGTGCTCCACCGCGTAGGTTCCCGGGCCAAGCTCAAAGAAGATGCCGTGCCGGTTCAGCAGCGACGCGGGCACATCCTCGATGGCCAAAAACAGCGCGGGCTGCGGGCCCAGGTTCACGGGCACCGGGTCGAGCGAGGGCCGCAGCGCCTGCACGGTTTCGCTCATTTCCACGCCGGAAAGCAGCCGTAGACTCTGCTCCCCGTAGCTGAGCGCCATGGCAATGCGCGCGCGCGAAACCTCCACGGTGCCATCGAGGCTAAACACCAGCCGCTCGCCGGTGGACGCCACAGCGTTGACTTCCGTGCCGGCACGGAGTGTGCGCGGTTCCGGACGGTCGTTCAGGAGGCGCACCACGGCCTGTGCTGGGCGGGCGAGGTAGGCGTCCAGGTGCAGGCCACTCATCAACTCATGCAGCAGCGATTGGCGCAGCTGCGCGGTGTCACTGTACACCTGGTCGATCTGCTGCGCGACGGTGCGGAACAGCACAGCCAGCAGGGGGTCCGTTGTTTCCGTGCTGACGCCGAAGTCCTTGACGCGCCGGCGAAAATCATCGCGCAGCTTGCGGTCGATCTCCAGCACCGTGGGTGTATGCGCGCTCAAGCGGACCCTTTCTTTCCCTTCTAAAGTTCGAGGCCCAACGTCGCTGACATCGAAAAGCGACGCTAGCGAGCGACGCTATAGAACCGACGCTAGGGCTCGTACACGACAGTGGTACTGAAACCGTCTTTGGTTCCCGCGATCTCGATCACGATCGAATACGTGTCGGTCTCCCGGCCGGGGCTGAGCTCACGAACCACTTCGGTAACGCGATAGCCCTGCAGGTCGAGATCGGTGAGCGCTTCGTTGATTCGTTCCATCGCCAAACGTGCGGTGTCGGCCCGAATCCTGCTGTTCTCAAACAGGTCGCGCAAGCCAAATACAGCGCATCCGGCCCATGACCCGCGCGGGGTGCGCGCCATCAGCTGCAACAGCGCAATCACCGACGCCGCCTGCGGTGCACGTTGCAGCAAGCCGTTTTCCTGAAGCCGCATGGGGAAGGCCAGAGACTGCACGGGTGTCACCCTCAGTTCGCTTACAGCGGGTGCGAAAGACGAAGAGGCGGGCCGCCAAACGGCTCGGCCCGCCCCTTTGCCGGTCTAGTTGGTCAGCGCGATGTCGCTGAAGTTCTGCTGGTTCAGCACAGGCTCGATGTCCAGCACAAGGACGTGGTTGACGCCCGCGTGATCCTCATCGGCCAACTGGTCGTCGCTCTGGTAGGGGTTCAGCGTGTGGAAGCCACTGATCCAGCCGTTGAAGTTGTACGAGGCCAAGGCGTCCTGGTGCGAATCGTCCTTCCAGAACTCGATCTTGATCGGCTTCACCTTGTCCCGCGTCACCACGTTGGATAGATTAAACAGGCTGCTCATGGTCGAAAACGGCATGTTGACGTCGTCGTGGAAGTCGACATAGGCGCGGATGGTGGTTGCCAGGGAGCCCATCTGGGGCATACCTGCGCGGTCTTTGTCGGTGGCAAACGCAACCGAGATGGAGAGGCAATCGAACTTCTGGCCGTCGATGGTGCAGGAGCTACGGTACGGAGCTGCCATACGATCTTTTCCTTTCATGGCGCGCTCCAACGAGCGCGCAGTGAGAACCAAGTGAGCTGCAGGGTGCGCAAACGGCGCGACGTTAATTGCTCAGGCGAACATCCTGGAAGTTCTGCTGATTCAGCGCGGGCTCAAGGTCCAGCACCAGCATGTGGTTCAGGCTGGGCGCGGCGCCTTCTGCCAGCAGATCTTCGGTGGCAACGGCCTGCGCCTTGGGAAGGAAGTCGAGCGGATTGGACGTCTCGAAACGGCGAATCCAGCCGTTGAAGCTGTACGAGATCAGCGCGTCCTGCTGCGAATCGTCCTTCCAGAACTCGATCTTGATCGGCTTGATCTTGTCGCGTGTGACGACGTTGGCGAGATCGAACAGGTGCTTTACGGTCGAAAACGGCAGATTGACGTCGTCGTGAAGATCGGCCCATACGCGGATCTTGGTGGCCAATGAGCCCATCTGGGCGACGCCGGCGCGATCCTTGGCCGTGTTGAACTTGACGCTGGTGGTGACAGCCTGGAACTTCTGGCCATCGATCGTCACGGTAG
>CAXTRU010000317.1:0-4371 GCA_964246665.1 uncultured Acidobacteriaceae bacterium | reverse complement strand
AACCCAGGCTGCGCTACCCTTTTCGTCGACTCACGAAACAGAGCCGCAAAGGACCCCGCGTGCACCGCCTGCCAGCTATCCTTCTTTTCACCGCAATCGCCCCCGCCGCGGCCCAAAAGGCCCCCTATCTCGACCCCTCGCTGCCGCCGCAACAGCGCGCCGCCGACCTCGTCCATCGCCTCACCCTGGAAGAAAAAGCCAGCCAGCTCGTCAACCAGTCGCGCACCATCCCACGCCTGGGCATCCCCGCGTACGACTGGTGGTCCGAGGCGCTCCACGGCGTCGCCCGCGAGGGCGTCACCGAATTCCCCGAGCCCATCGGCCTGGCCGCCACCTTCGACCCCGCCGCGATCAAGGAAATGGCCACGGTCATCGGTACCGAAGGCCGCATCCTGAACGCACGCGCCGTCAAGGCCAATGGCGGCCACAGCGGCTTCTTTCAGGGTCTAGACTTTTGGGCGCCCAACATCAACATCTTTCGCGACCCGCGCTGGGGACGCGGCCAGGAGACCTACGGCGAAGACCCCTTCCTGACCGCGCGCATGGGCGTGGCCTACGTCACTGGCATGCAGGGCGACGACCCGCGCTACTACCGTGCCATCGCCACGCCCAAGCACTATGCCGTACACTCCGGCCCGGAGTCCACGCGCCACATCGCCGACGTTTCCGTCTCCAAGCACGATGAGATGGATACCTACCTGCCCGCCTTTCGCGCAGCGGTCACCGAGGCCAAAGCCGGCTCCGTGATGTGCGCCTACAACGACATCAACGGCGAGCCGGCCTGCGCCAGCCAGTTCCTGTTGCAGGATCAGCTACGCGGCAAGTGGAACTTCGGGGGCTACGTCGTCTCCGACTGCGGCGCCGTGGTGGACATCTTTCGCGGCCACAAGTTCAAGCCCAATGAACCCGAGGCGTCCGCGGTAAGCCTGCAGCGCGGCATGGACAACGAGTGCGTCGACAGCGAGTTTCAGGTCAAGGACAACCACGACTATGTCGCCTACCTCGACGCCGTGAAGCAGGGCTACCTGAAGGAAGCCGACATCGACACCGCGCTGGTGCGCCTGTACACAGCGCGGGTAAAGCTCGGCATGTTCGATCCACCGGAGATGGTGCCCTACAGCCGGATCGACGATGCCGATCTGGCCAGCACCGCCCACCGGGAGCTTGCCCGCAAGATCGCCGCTGAGTCCATGGTGTTGCTCAAGAACGACGGCACGCTTCCGCTCAAGCCGTCCGTGAAAAACATCGCCGTGATCGGGCCCATTGCCGACCAGCCCAAGGTGTTGCTGGGCAACTACAACGGCAGCCCAACCCACACGGTGTCCATCCTGGAAGGCATACGCAAGGAGTTTCCGGGCGCGGGCGTCCAGTACGTCGCTGGAACGCAGTTTCTCAGCCACGCCGCCCATCCGGTCCCCGCGTCTGCCCTGTCCGGCGTCAAGGTCTCTTTCGCCAAGCTCGACATGAGCGACATCAACAAGGTCGCCGTGACCAAGCTCCTGGCGGAAGCCGCAACCAGCACGGTCGACATCGCCGCCGATCCTATTCCCGCCGACCTCGCCTCCATTCACCCGCTCGCGGTCCACTGGGACGGCACGCTCACGGCGCCCGAAACCGGCGATTACAATCTCGGCATCCGGGCCAACGGCTTGATTCAAGTGAGCCTGGACGGCAAAGTGGTCACCGCCGCGTACACCGGCGACCCCACTGACGCCAAACTCGGCCGTGTTCACCTCGTCGCCGGCACCGCCACCAAGCTTCACGTGGAATACGCCCCGCCCGAGCACGGCACGCCCACCGCCCAGCTGGTCTGGACCAGGATCGACCTACGTCCGCAGCCCGAAGCCGTCGCGGCGGCCAAGAACGCCGATGTCGTCGTCGCTGTTCTGGGGATCTCCAGCGAGCTGGAGGGCGAAGAAATGCAGGTGTCCGAGCCCGGATTCAAGGGCGGCGACCGTACCTCGATCGATCTCCCCAGACCCGAAGAAGACCTGCTGGAAGCCGTGCCCGTTGTGCTCGTCCTGACCAACGGCAGTGCGCTCGCGGTGAACTGGGCGCAACAGCACACCAATGCCATCCTCGATGCCTGGTACCCGGGCGAAGAAGGCGGCACCGCCGTGGCCGAAACGCTCTCGGGCAAGAACAATCCGTCCGGCCGACTGCCCGTCACGGTTTACACCGGCGTCGACCAGCTTCCGCCCTTCGAAAGCTACGCCATGGCGAACCGCACGTATCGCTATTTCAGCGGCACACCGCTGTACCCGTTCGGCTACGGGCTCAGCTATACCAGGTTCGCGTACAAGGACCTTCACCTGCCCACGACGCCCGTGGCTGCGGGCCAACCGCTGACGGCCGACGTCACCGTCACCAACGCCGGTGCACTTGCCGGCGATGAGGTCGCCCAGCTCTACCTCACCTTCCCCCAAACGCCCGGCGCACCCCGCCTCGCGCTGCGCAGCTTCCAGCGCGTTCACCTCAACGTGGGTGAGTCGCAAACGCTGCACTTCACCCTGCGACCGCGTGACCTCAGCATGGTCTCTGCGGCCGGTGAGCCTATGATCGCTGCCGGCGCCTACACGATCTCGGTAGGCGGTGGCCAACCCAACACCACAGCACCCACGGTCACAGGCCATTTCGAGATTGCCGGCACAACCCAGCTTCCCGAGTAGGTTATGCCGGCTTAATTGGCGCTCACGCCCCCGGGGCTGACCCTGCAGTTCCGGTGCGCACGCAGAATCTCCGCCCGTAACGCCTCTTCGCTCAAACCCTCACCCGAGTTCAAAGCCACCGCCGCCAGCCCATCCACAACGGCAGGGTCCAGCACCACTTCGGATGGCCGGTCATTGTGCGTGGTCATCCACTCCTCGATCGCCCTGCCCTCGGTACGTTCCATCAGGAAGTAGAAACACAGCACCCGGGCGCACAGGGCATCCCGCTGCTCATGGGCGCTGTACTCTTCCCACAACAACGCAAACGCCTCATCCAGCGTTGCCTGGAACGGCAGTGCGCGCCCATGATCAGACCCAAGCCCATGGCCGAGCAGATCGGCAAAGAGCTGCTCGCGCTCGGTCAACTCCCTCAGCGCAAGCCTTTGGTTCTTCGGGCGGTTCACATACAGTGTTCTGTTCGACGCCGCCATAAACACACTCAGCGCAAAGCCCAGCTCGTCAGCAGCAACAGGGGGAAAACAGCGATGGGTACTTGCGTTCAGGAGCCCCGGTTGGGCACATTCCGTTTCTGGCATCCGCAACCTCTACACGGAGCCTACGGATTTCCATGCAGTGTCTCTATGCGACGTCGAACATAAGGAACAGAACGTGAAGAGAAACGACAGTTTCTCGCTCGTTATGCTCGGTGCAACACAGACAAGGTTCGTCCCAAGGCCCATGATGGCTGGTATGGATCGGAATGTCACGCCAGAGATCGTCGCCGCCGAGAGACTCAGCGACGGCATCCTCATCAAGTTCACCGATGGAACGTGTGTGTTCTATCCCGCGAGCTTGCTCCATGCGCTTATTCCGCAGGCGGAGTTGCAAAACGAGGAAGAGGCCCTCTGGTAGCAGGCCCTCGCCAGCCCTTGCGCGACTTGCTCCACCCATCTACGCGACGAAGTCGGTGTCAAAGGCATCCAGGCTCTTCAGGTAATTGCGAACCACGCGATAGCACTCGCATGCTTCTTTCTCCAGCCCTTCGCGTTGCAGCAGAACGATCGCTCCGCGCCGGTAGTCGATAAGGCCCCGTGCCTTCAGGTGGCCGGCGGCGATCGACACGGTCGAGCGCGTACTGCCGAGCATCTCGGACACAAATTCCTGCGCCATGGGCAAGGTGTCCAGATTGGCGCGATCGGAACAGATCAGCAGCCACCGGGCCAGCCGCTGCTCATAGGTATGGGTGGCGTTACACGCCGCGTTCTGCGTGGAGATGGTTAGCTGCGCCTGCACATACCGCAGCGCGATCTTTTGGAAGATGCCGCCCCGGGCGAACTCGGCCTGCGCTGCCGCAACGCTCGCGTCGCGTAGCCGTACCCGGCCAGTTGCACAAAGATGCCGTTCAGGCTTCGCTCACGCCCATCAGCGCAGAAAAGCCAATCAACGACTCATAGCCGAACATGCTGGTTTCCACCTGCTGTCCGCTCTCAAACGCCGTGGTCATGGAAGCGATGCCTTCCTCAAGGAAGATCAATCGCTTAATTGGCTCGCCCGGCTTTTCGATGTCTTGCCGGGAAGTCAGTTCCATTCTCTCCAGTCGCAATCGACCAAGTACATCGGCATCCATGTGCCGAAGCAGGCTGTTCTTGTAGCTGCCGCCCATTGAAACCCTGAAACGCCTCCATTCCTTCACTCGCGGTCGTCTACAGAATATCGTATGGGC
>CAXTRU010000316.1:0-4431 GCA_964246665.1 uncultured Acidobacteriaceae bacterium | reverse complement strand
CGCGAGGCGTGACGATGGTGATGGTGCGCCTGGGCCTCCGTCGGCGCCAGCGGATGGAGCGCGGCCAGGTAATCGCCAAGCCGAACACCATCAAAGGCTTTAAGAAGTTCAAGGGCGAAGTCTACGTGCTGAGCAAGGAAGAAGGCGGCCGTCACACGCCGTTCTTCAACGGCTACCGCCCGCAGTTCTACTTCCGCACCACGGACGTGACCGGCTCGGCGAAGCTGCCGGAAGGCACGGAGATGGTGATGCCGGGCGACAACATCCAGCTCGAGGTCACGCTGCACACGCCGGTGGCCATGGAGAAGGGTCTGCGCTTCGCCATCCGTGAGGGTGGACGGACCGTCGGCGCAGGCACCATCGCCGAGATCATCAAGTAAGACGCATTTCAACTCGCAAGAGGGCTGCCGGCGCGCCTAGACGTATGACGCCCGGCAGCCACTCTCAACCGGTCTTTGAGTACCGCGCTCCGCAGCGCAGAAAGCAGTTGCAGCATGGCACAGCAACGTATCCGTATTCGCCTGAAGGCGTATGATTATCGAGTGCTTGACACCTCCACCGGGGAGATCGTCGACACCGCCAAGCGCACGGGCGCACAGGTTGCGGGACCGATCCCGCTGCCGACCGTCAAGAACAAGTATTGCGTTCTGCGCTCGCCCCACGTGGATAAAAAGTCGCGTGAAGCGTTCGAGATCCGCACGCACAAGCGTCTGATCGACATCCTTGAGCCCACGCAGCAGACCGTCGACGCGCTGATGAAGCTCGACCTGCCGGCGGGTGTCGACGTCGAGATCAAGACGGTCACCAAGTAAGAAACACAGATTCCCTTCGGGAATGACAAGCAACACCTACAGTGCTCAGGGGAATGCGCTGAGCATGATGAGGAGAGGAAGCAATGCCAGTTAACGGGATTCTCGGCAAGAAGATCGGCATGACGCAGGTCTTCGACGACAAGGGTGAGGTTCACCCGATCACGGTGCTCAAGGTGGGCCCGTGTGTAGTGACGCAGCTGAAGACGCAGGCCAAGGACGGCTACGACGCCGCCCAGATCGGCCTCGTCGAGTTCATTAAAGCGTCCAAGATCAACAAGCCCATGACCGGCCACTTCGCCAAGGCGGATGCGCCGCCGGTGCGAATGATCAAGGAAGTGGCGATCGAGGCGACGACGGACGGGACTGACGGCGTAAAGGCCGGCGATCGCGTTCTGGTCGACATCTTCAACGACGAGAAGTTCGTTGACGTCATCGGCACCAGCAAGGGCCGTGGTTTCGCGGGCGTAGTTCGCCGGCACAACTTTGGCGGCGGCCCGAAGTCGCACGGCCATATGTTCCAGATTCAAGGCTCGATCGGCGCGTCGTCGTTCCCGTCGCGCGTATTTCCGGGGCAGCGTATGCCTGGTCACTACGGTACGGATCAGGTGACGGTGCGCAATCTTCGGATCCGCGGCATCGACGCGGAGGAGAACCTCCTCATGGTTGAGGGTGCGGTCCCCGGACCGCGAGACGGCTACGTCATGATCTCCAAGGCCAAGGCACCGCCGCGGGAGCGTCGTGGTTTCGCTGGATCCGGCACGGTCGATCCGCTCAAGGCGTCGAAGAAGGCGTCCGCCGGCAAGAAGAAGTAACGATAGGCCCAGGGATCGGGGCCCAGGGTGCAGAAGACGTTTTCTGAACCCTGAGCTCTAGACCTTGGCTACTGATTCAGCCTCTGCGCGGGGAACAAACCGGGAACGCAGACGAACAAGGGAAGGGCGAGCCGCATTGATGGCTCGCATGAGGAAACGAAGGCGATGGCAAACATCGATATCCGGAATCTTAACGGGGAAACCACGGGCAGCCTGGAGTTGCACGATGAGGTGTTCGCCGGTGAGATCAACGACGCGCTCATGTGGGAGGCGGTGAAGCACTACCGTGCTGCCCTGCGCCAGGGAACCGCCGCGACCAAGAACAAAAAGTTGGTTTCGGGTTCAGGCAAGAAGTTGTGGAAGCAGAAGGGTACAGGCCGTGCGCGCGTGGGTTCGGTACGTTCCCCGATCTGGCGCCACGGCGGCACCGTCCACGGACCGCAGCCGCGCAGCTATGAGTACCAGTTCCCCCGCAAGAAGCTGTTCGGGGCGTTGCGCTCGGCGCTGGCCTCCAAGCTGGCCGATGGCAAGCTGACCGTCGTCGAGAACTTCGAAGTTGCCGAGGCGAAGACCAAGCTGTACCGCCAGGCGCTGGACAAGTTTGAAGCGAAGAAGACGGCGTTGCTGGTCGAAAGCTCGCAGCAGCTGAACGAGAAGGTCTACCTGGGCACGCGCAATCTCGCCGGCGTTGAGTTGGTTCTCTCGTCCGAGGTACACCCTTATGACCTGCTGCGCTACGAGCATGCGATCTTTTCGCGGTCAGCCCTTGAGGCTCTGCAGGAGACGCTGGTCAAGAACCTGCCCAAGCGCAAGGCAGCGGAGCTTGCATCCGAGAAGGAGGCAGCATAAATGCCGACCCTATACACCACCATCGTTCGTCCGCTGATCACCGAGAAGGCGCTCACGACACGCGAGACCGAAGGGACACTGGTCTTCGAAGTCGCGGCAAACGCGACCAAGACCGAGGTCAAGCAGGCTGTCGAGAAGCTCTTCAATGTGCGCGTGGCGTCCATCCGCACGGCCAGCGTTGAGGGCAAGGAGCGTCGCCGCGGGCGATTCTCCGGCTATCAGCCTGACTGGAAGAAGGCGTACGTGCGCTTGAAGGCCGGTGAAAAGGTGCCGGACTTCGCCGCAGAAATCTAACCAGCGTCCAGGGCACAGGGCCCAGGGCACAGAAGGCGGGCGAACACAGCAGCCCGCAGCAGCAAGAACCATGTATCGTGCTCCGGCGATCCGGGGCGCGGCAGGCAAGGATAAAGAAGATGCCGATCAAGAGCTTTCGACCGATCACCCCAACACTTCGTTTCCAAACCAAGTTGGTGAACGACGACATCACGACCGACAAGCCGCATAAGCCGCTGCTGGCTCCTAAGCAGCGGACCGGTGGGCGTAATTCCGCCGGTATGCTGAGCATCCGCCACCAGGGCGGCGGCCACAAGAAGCAGCTGCGGTTGATTGATTTCAAGCGCGACAAGTACGGCGTTCCGGGCACCGTGGCGACGATCGAATACGATCCGAACCGCTCTGCGCGTATCGCACTGGTCCACTACAAGGATGGCGAAAAGCGCTACATCGTGCAGCCGGTTGGCCTCAAGGTGGGCCAGACGATCATGAGCGGCCCCGAGGCCGACATCCTGGTCGGCAATGCACTTCCGCTGCGCAACATCCCGGCCGGTACCACGGTGCATAACATCGAGCTGCGGCCCGGCAAGGGGGCACAGATGGCCCGCTCGGCGGGTGCGCAGGTGCAGCTGGTGGCCAAGGAAGGCGAGTATGCCCTCCTGAAGCTGCCTTCCGGGGAAACCCGGCGCGTGTTGGTGGATTGCATGGCGACGATCGGCCAGGTGGGCAATACCGACCATGAGAACGTGACGATCGGCAAAGCCGGGGCGAACCGTTGGCGCGGGATTCGGCCAGCCAATCGTGGTGTGTCGATGAACCCGGTGGATCACCCGCACGGTGGTGGTGAGGGTAAGACTTCCGGCGGACGTCACCCGGTTACCCCCTGGGGTCAGCCGACGCGTGGCTACAAGACCCGCAACAACAAGCGCACAGATGTGTTCATCGTGCAGCGGCGCAACAAGGGCAAGTAACACAGGGCTCAGGGTCCAGGGATTTGGGCCCGGAGTGAGACAAAAGCAGCGCCTGGAGAGGCCTTCGGACTTGATCCGAAGGAAGTAGGGCAAAACCAAGTCGCGGATGCCCCTCACGCGATTCGTTGTATCGAGTACCTGGAGTGAAGCAATGGCACGCTCTGCAAAGAAAGGCCCGTTCATCGACACGCACCTGATGGTGAAGATCGATGCGATGAATGCGGCGAACGATAAGAAGGTGATTCGCACCTGGTCGCGCCGCTCGACAATCCACCCGGACATGGTCGGCCACACGATCGCCGTGCACAACGGCAAGAAGTTCATCCCGGTCTACTGCACGGAAAACATGGTGGGCCATAAGCTCGGCGAGTTTTCCGCGACGCGCACGTTCAAGGGCCACTCGGCCAAGGCCGCTGATACGGCGAAGGCCAAGTAAGGAACTGACATGGCAAAGACAACTGTAACTACTCCTGAATTCCGCGCCGAAGCCAAGTTCCAGCGCTGCAGCCCGCAGAAGGCCAAGCTCGTGCTCGACCTGATCAAAGGCCAGCGCGTCGAAGCCGCCATCAACACGGTCGCCTTCACCAACAAGCGCATTGCGCCGGTGGTGGAAAAGGTCCTGCGCTCCGCTGTGCAGAACGCGCAGCACCTTTCCGATGAGCGTGGCATGGATGTTGACGTCGACAACCACTTCGTGAAGACCGCGATCGCCAC
>CAXTRU010000315.1:3697-4460 GCA_964246665.1 uncultured Acidobacteriaceae bacterium | reverse complement strand
GCCCACAGCCGCACCCGCTCGCGGTCGCCCAGGAGGTTGAACTGCTTCACCTGGGTCTCCTCCGCATCCGCCAGCCCAATGTAGACCAGTCCTACCGGCTTGCCCACATCGGGACCCGAGGTCACGGGCGGACCCGCAATGCCCGTGATGCTCAACCCAAACGTCGTCTTGAAGCGCTCCCGCGTGCCTTCAGCCAACCGCCGAGCCACGGGCTCGCTCACCGCGCCGTGCTCCTGAATCAACTCCGGCGGCACGCCCGCACAGAAGGTCTTCATCTCGCTCGTGTACACCACCGATCCGCCCACAAAGGAGCGTGACGCGTTCACCACATTCGTCAGCCGCTCAGAAAACAAGCCCCCTGTGCAGCTTTCGGCCACGGAAAGGTTTGCGTCCTGCAGGCCAAGCATCAGCAGCACGACTTCCTCCAACGGCTCGCCCTGCGACGAGTACACATCGTCGCCCATCTCACGCTCCACGGCCTCGGCCACCGCGTTCACACGCGCTTCGGCCTCTTCCAGCGTGGGCTTCACGCACGCAAAGTGCAGCTGGATCTCGCCGCCACCCGCAAGGATTGTCGTCTCCACATCCGGGAACTGCTGGTAGATCGGCGCCGTGCGCGCATCCACCTGCGACTCCGGAATCAGCGCCATGCGCAACAGTCGCTTGGCCAGCGAGCGTGGCGGCAAGGACGCCTGCAGCCGCGGCTTGCACTCATCGTCAAACAGCGGCTTCAACTCCTTCGGCGGTCCAGGCAGCAGGATCC
>CAXTRU010000315.1:1888-3687 GCA_964246665.1 uncultured Acidobacteriaceae bacterium | reverse complement strand
TGCGGTGCCCCTCAAACACGGTGTCAAGCCACTGCCCTGGTGCACTTCCATTCTTGTTCGGCAGCAGCGTCGCGCCGTCCAGCACCTCAGCCTGCTTCTCGTTGTTGGGCGGCATCGCCATGCGCCGCTCGGCGAAGCGCTTGTACAGCGCCGCCATCGTCTCGTTGTCCTTGTGCACGCCAATGCCCAGCGCCTCGGCCACACACGGCCGCGTTAAGTCGTCCTCGGTCGGCCCAAGCCCACCGGAGAAAATCACCACATCAGCCCGCCGCAGCGCCGTCCGCGTCGCCTCGGTCAGGTGCTGGCGATTGTCCCCGATGATGCTCTTGAACGCCACGCTCACGCCCAGGTCGTTCAACCCCTGCGTGATGTAGAGCGAATTGGTGTCCTGACGAAAGGGCGTCAGCATCTCCGAGCCGACAGCAAGTATTTCAGCGATCATGTCGTCTGCTTGGATGCGTTCGCGGGCCCGGCAGACGCTCTAGACCAGCGCGCGTCCGGCAATCCCCAGGTCCACCGTGAAGAGCGTGCTGCCGGTGGCCAGCGCCACAGCACCATCGTCCATGAAGCACAGCCCGACCAAGTCATTGCCGCTGACCACAAGCGTCGCGTCCCGGCCATCCGGCGTGATGCGCACGATGCCGCGTCGCCCGGCCAGCGACGCCGCGATGTAGACGTTGCCGTCGACATCCAGCGCCAAACCCTGCGGTCGGCCCAATCCGCGATGGAACACCCGCGGCGTCCCATCCGGGTCGATCGCGTACACAGGCTGATGCGAGCTGGTCGTAGGCGTCGTCACCAGCAGCACGCCGTCGTCGCGGAAGGCCAGATGGTAGGCCGCAACTGACGGCTCCAGCGTGGCATAGACGAAGATCTCGGCCGCATTGTGCTTACCATGCGGCCCCAACCGGAAGATCGTGCCGGAACGGTCGCCGACATAGAGATTGCCCTCCGCGTCGAAGGCCAAACCGGTCGCCACGCCCATGCCCTCGGCAAAGGTCGACACCGCGCCCTCAGGCGAGATGCGGTACACCGTGCCCTCGGCGCGTGAGGACGCGTACAGGTAGCCGTCCGGCCCGAACGCCAGCGCCGACACGTTCAGCAGGTCGCGCACAAACGGCCGCACCTGCAGGTCGCGCGTGATGCGGAAGATCGACACCGGCACCTGCGTTCCGCGCGGCCCGGAGACCATCGCGTACAGGTTGCCCTCCACGTCGACGGCCGGATTGGAGATCATGTGGAGGTCTTCCGCCAGCGGCACAGCAATCTTTGCCGGAAGCCCATTGGTGTCCAGCGAGCCGTAACGCAGGGAGAAGTCGCTGGCAATGGTGCCTTCCGGCACACGCACCTGCACGCGATTGGGGCGCAGCAGCTCCAGCGCCGCTTCGGTCTGGCCGAAGAAGGCCCGCGGCAGCTGCGGTGCACCTGATGCACTTCCGCTCGGCGCCAGGTGGCTGCCGGTCACCACAAAGGAGCCGCCGGGCAAGGCCGCTTTCGGCTCGAGGTCCTCGATGTGAGGCGAATCAGGCCGGGTTGGGTGGAGAAGGCTCACTCTCTCTAGCCTATTACGTTTCCGCCTTGCGCATTCTTCAAGCGAGGCATCGTCCGCAAGCGGAACGCAACGCGCACCGCGGAGGAATTAGCCGCGGTGCAACAGATACAGCATTGCCTGCCCCAGCGCCAGCGCAAACAGGCCCGCTACCAGGTCATCAGCCATGATGCCCGTACCTTCCGGCAGAGCCTCGAACCGCCGAATCGGCGGCGGCTTCAGGATGTCAAAGAAGCGAAACAGGAGGAAA
>CAXTRU010000315.1:1021-1864 GCA_964246665.1 uncultured Acidobacteriaceae bacterium | reverse complement strand
CGACCAGCGCATTAGGCCACAGCGGCGGCATGAACAACAGCGCCACCCACTGTCCCGCAACCTCGTCTACGACGACGAAACTAGGGTCATCGCGGCCGGACTCCCGCGCGGCCCGGGTCGCCGCAGGAATTCCGAGTGCCGTGACCAGCACGACGCCAACGGCTGTGATCACGGTCAGCGTTGCGGTGTTGTGGTGGCAAAGCCAACCCGCGATCAGCCAAAGCACCACCGCGGCAGCAGACCCATAGGTGCCCGGCCCGGGCTGCAGATACCCGGCACCGAAGAACGTGGCCAGCAGCCACGCCCAGCGCGTCTTGCGAACGGGCGTCAGCGGCTGGTCGGCAGGTTGGCGCTCACCATGCGCCACTAGTTCTTCCACTCTTTGCGCTGCTCGCCGCCAAACGGATTGTTCTGCTGCTGCGCATGTTCCAGCTCTTCCAGCAGGTCCGGGTCGAGAATGGGCGAGCTGATCTTGTACTCGCCCGCGGCCCACTTGCCCAGGTCAATTAGGCGGCAACGGTCCGAGCAGAAGGGAGCGTCCTCAGACTCAGCGGAAACAGGGGTGCGACAGGTAGGGCAACGAAGGGTTGAGTTCGCCATGATTACTTCGCTTGTTCCAAAAAGTGTGTCAGGGCCTGCTCAAGGACGGCGTTGACCTGAATGTGATGCTCTTCGGCAAACTCCGACACACGTTGTTGTAGTTCCAGCGGAACTGCCAGCGCAAACGCAACTGCAGAAGCTGGTTCCGGTGCTCTGCCGTCCTCCGCGCAGAAGCGCAGATATTCGTCTACCGCATCGCGAAAGTTCTGCTCAACGGAGCTCACGTTTTCTCCGTCGTACAGC
>CAXTRU010000315.1:0-1011 GCA_964246665.1 uncultured Acidobacteriaceae bacterium | reverse complement strand
AACGCCAAGCACACGTCCATGCAGCAGGTGATCCTCAGCGCTGTAAGAGACAGAGCCGTAGTAGCCGCGGTATTGCAGCAGGTCATTCATCCAAGAAAGCCCTCCTGTCGCAAGTACTCTAGTGCACCGCGGATCTGGTACGACTTCAGGGTATTGGATGGATGTGGCTTGTGAAGATAGAAGGCCGTACCCGATTTCAGGTTGACAAATCGACGTGCCGACCCAGCCGAGCTCCTTAACTCCAAACCAAAGCCTGTCATCACGGTTATTAGCTCGTCCCAGGTAAAGTCCACGGGGCGCGATTGCAAACGCCTCAACGCCTTCTCTTGCTTCGACAAGGCCGAACCTACTCGAGGATCCTCGCCACGACGTCGTAATCGTGCGATTCGGTGATCTCCGCCCGGTAGAACGTGCCCGGGACGAGTTCTTCGTGGGGGCCGAAGTCGTTGATCAGCACCACACCGTCGATCTCCGGCGCCTGGTCCAGCGAGCGGCCCTGCCACAGCAATTCGGTCTCTTCGCTGGGGCCTTCTACCAGCACGTCAATCTCGCGACCGACCCAATGCGCCTTGGCCTTGCGGCTGATCTTGTTCTGGAGGCGCATCAGCTTGCGGCGGCGTGCCTCAATGGTGCGCTTGGGCACCTTCTCACCGATGTCGAAGGCCTTGGCGCCTTCCTCGTCGGAGTAGCTGAACACGCCGAGCCAGTCGAACTTTGCCGTTTGCACAAAGTGGCAGAGCTCCTCAAACTCGGCCTCGGTCTCGCCCGGAAAGCCGACGATGAAACTCGTCCGCAGCATCAGGCCAGGGACGATCTTGCGTGCCTTGTCAATAATCTGCAGAAAGCGGTCGCCTGAGCCGCCGCGCTTCATGCGCCGCAAAACGCCCGCACTGGCATGCTGTAGCGGCACATCGAGGTACTTGGCCACATTGTCGTGCCGGGCGATCGCCTCGAGCAGCCGCGTGGTGACCTTGTTCGGGTAGGCATACAGGAAGCGCAGCCACTTCAGCC
>CAXTRU010000314.1:0-4492 GCA_964246665.1 uncultured Acidobacteriaceae bacterium | reverse complement strand
CTCCGCCAGAGCCCATCGCCCTTTCCGCCGAATACAACCGCGACTTCGACATGCTCATCCTGCGTCTCGACACTGGTCGCCGCCTGTTGATTCCCCGCGAAGAGTTGCAAGGCCTTGAGAACGCCACCGAAGCCCAGCTCAGCCAGATTGAAATCCACGCCGGCGTAGATATTGCCTGGCCGCAACTGGATGTCGACCACTACCTGCCCTACCTGCTGGAGGGCAACTATGCCACGGAGCGTTGGAAAACGAGCCAGTCGGTGGCCAAAACCTCTACCGCAGCCTAAGAATCTGCTCACGGCTCCCGCTGCGCCCCGTCCCACAAGCACAACATTGTTCTCGGAGGTCTGCTGTGCGAAACCTGCTTGGAATGTCTGCTCTCCTGTCGCTCGCCGTTCCGGTCCTGGCCCAGGCACCGTCCCAGGGCGCGTCCGGCGCCGTTGCGGTGATCCAATCCCAAACCGCAGGCTGCCCAGTGGGCTTTGCAGCCCGGCGCAGCCCCGACGGCGGACTGATCTCGGTAAGCCCAGGCACCAAGGCGCATCGGCAGAGCTATGAGCTCACCTTTACACCGGGTTCCGAGCACGCCATCACGCAGGCGCGCATTACGCTGCACGGCCTTGCCGGCGGCCGCGTCCTGCCAGCAAAGGACAGCGCCGCCGGGGACGCCACCGAAAGCTTCAACGTGTCCCCGTCTGGTTCACATGCAAAGCCCTTCTTGCATTCCACGGTGTATACCAGCAAGCTCACGGGGGTGCAGTGGGTCGAGCTCAACGAGCTCACCTATGCGGACGGCTCCACATGGCATGAGTCCGGCGCAACAACGTGCCGCGTCGCGCCGAACGGCTTCATGCTTGTCGCCGGAAAGTAGATTGCCGAGTTCGGTAAGCCTTGGACGAGGATGCGATCCAAGCTGCTTGCCCATCGCCGGCAAACCTGAAGGTTTACTCGGAGTTGTGTCTCCACAGGGCTGGCAAGAAAACGCCAGCACTGCGGTTTTTCGAGCAATCATGCCTACCTTTAAGGCTTGGGCAAATGCGAACCCCTGCGGGGAAAGCCACGTCATCTAATCACACGTGATCCGGACACGGACTTCACAAGCCGTTCACAGGAGCAAGACAGGATGACGACACAAACGGAACTCGGCGGCAGCTTCACGCTCCCGGGCACCCATCTCAGCATCAGCCGCATGGGGTATGGCGCCATGCAACTCGCCGGCCCCGGCGTTTATGGGCCGCCGCGCGACCGCAACGAAGCCATCGCCGTGCTGCAGGAGGCCATCGAAAGCGGCGTCGATCACATCGACACCTCGGACTTCTACGGCCCGCACATCACCAATCAGATCATCAAGGAGGCGCTGCACCCCTATGGCGGGGATGTTGTCATCGTCACCAAGGTGGGCGCGCGCCGCAGCGAGGACAAGGGCTGGCATCCGGCCATCAGCCGCGAAGAGCTCACCTCCGCCGTCCATGACAACCTGCGCAACCTTGGCCTCGATCAGCTGCACGTTGTGAATATGCGCGTGATGACCCCCAAGGTCAACATCGAGCCGCTCTTTACCGTGCTGGCCGAACTGCAGCAACAGGGCCTGATCGCGCACCTCGGCGTCAGCAACGTCACGCCCGCGCAGTACGAGGCTGCGAAGAAGATCGCGCCTGTGGTTTGCGTGCAGAATCTTTACAACGTCGGCTTCCGCGACGACGACAGCTTCATCCAGCAGCTCGGGGCCGAAGGCGTGCCCTACATGCCTTACTTCCCGCTCGGCGGCTTCAAGCCGTTGCAGCAAGGCATCATGGCCGACGCCGCCGCGAAGATGAACGCCACGCCCATGCAGGTGGCGCTCGCCTGGCTGCTGCACCATGCCCCCAACATCTGCCTGATCCCCGGCACCTCGTCGCGCACGCACCTGCGCGAGAACATCGCTGCAGCCTCGCTCGAACTCACGCCGGAGGTGATGGCGGAACTCGATGGCATCGCTACTGCGTCGCCGTGGGAGCCACCGCACCGGTAAGGCTACCGCACGCTCAAAAAGAGGCCCGGGATGCACAAACTCCCGGGCCTCACGCTGTGCCCTGATGCCTGCCCTGTCTACACCCTGGGCCTACTCCCTGTACCCTGCTTTTATGCGCTACGGCTTCTGGCTTCCCGTCTTTGGCGGCTGGCTCCGCAACATCGACGATGAACACATGCCCGCCAGCTGGGACTATGTCCGCAACCTTTGCACGCAGGCGGAAGATCTCGGCTACGACCTCACGCTGATCGCCGAGCTGAATCTCAACGACATCAAGGGCCCGGAAGCGCCGTCGCTCGACGCCTGGACCACGGCCGCTGCACTCGCTGCCGTGACGCGCAAACTTGAGCTGATGGTCGCTGTGCGGCCGACGTTCCACAACCCCGCGCTGCTGGCCAAGCAGGCCGCCAACATCGACCGCATCAGCCAAATCGACGGGGGCGGCCGCCTCACGCTGAACGTGGTCAGCTCGTGGTGGCGCGACGAGGCCGTGAAGTACGGCATACCGTTTGACGAACATGACGACCGCTACGCGCGCACAGGCGAATGGCTCGATGTGCTCGATGGCTGCTGGTCCGGGCAGCACACCAGCTTCCAGGGTCGCTTCTACGACATCGACGCAAACATCCTTTCGCCCAAGCCCTGCCCCACACGAACCTACTCGCGCGCGCCGCACGGCCTCATGCGGCCCACGGTGTATGCCGGCGGCGAAAGCGAAACCGCCAAGAACCTGATCGCCGCCAAGTGCGACGCGTACCTGATGCACGGCGACGACCCGCGCACCATCGCCGCCAAGGTAGAAGACATGCAGGCCCGCCGCGCCGAGCACCGCCACCTGCCGCCCATGATCTTCGGCGTTACCGGCTATTGCATCGTGCGCGACAGTGAGGCCGAAGCGAACAGGGAAGTGGACCGCATCACCGCCGCACCCGACCGCGACACCTCACCCGCCGGCTTCGCCAACTTCGAGCAGTGGACCACCGGTTCCAAGCTCGAAAAGAAGCTCAGCCTGCGCGACTACTCGGTCTCCAACCGCGGCCTGCACTCCGGCCTCATCGGCACACCGGAGCAGGTTAAGCAACGCCTCGCCGATTTCGAAGGCGCAGGCTGCTCGCTCGTCCTGCTGCAAAGCTCGCCACAACACGAAGAGATGGCCCGTTTCGCTCGCCAGGTGATGACGCCCAGCGTCGCTTAATGGCCATGGCTCGGGCACTGCCACCGCTGTCCAGCGGCTCCATCGAAAGATGGAGTGAAACTTCGATCCTCCGACCGAAGACAACGCTTCGATAAACCGGATACTGTCCTTCCAGCTTACGAACACATGCATCTTGTTCATCGCCGCATGGCGGTGTGCCCTTGTGCTCAGAAAAGGAAGGACACCTGTGATCCAGCGCAAACAAGCGCGTGCATTCTGGCGCAGGCTGGCGTGCTTGGGGATGTTGGTGGTCTGCGCCGGCGCGGCGGGCGCGCAGACCATGGAAGATGGCATCATGCTTTCGCGCGGCACCCTCTGCGCCGGCAGCCTATACACCCATAGTCAGTGGAGCCAGTACTGGGAAGGCTCCCTGGAGCGCGTCAATGGCAATCTCGGCACGGTCAGCACGCAGTCGGTGTCGGCCATGGCGAACTATGGCATCACCAACCGCATCAACGTGCTGGCCAACATGCCCTACGTCTGGACGGGTGCGAGTCAAGGCGTGCTGCACGGTCAGTCCGGGTTCCAGGATTTCACCTTGGCGGCGAAGGTGAATGCGTTCCAACGCCCCTTGGCCGGCTTCGGTGCGCTGCGCGCCGTGGCGCTGCTCGCCGGTAGCGTTCCGACAACGGCCTACAACCCCGACCAGCAGCCGTTGTCCATCGGCCTGCACAGCAAGACGCTCCTGGGCCGCGCCTCGCTCAACTACCTCGGTCATAACGGCCTGTACCTGGACGGCTCGCTCGCCTACACGCTGCGCGGCAACGTCACCCTGGACCGGCCGTACTACTACACCGACGGCCAGTTCTACCTGAGCAATCAGGTCGCCATGCCCAATCTCTTCCAGTACGCCACCAATGCGGGCTACTACCGTCACGATCTGAAGATCGTCGGCAATTTCGTCGTTGAGCAGAGTCGTGGCGGCGGCGACATCCGCAGGCAAGATATGCCCTTTGTGTCCAACCGGCGTAACTACTCCATGGCCGGGGCGGAGCTGCAGTACCCGCTGCCTCATCTCCACGATCTGCAGTACTGGATCAACTACGGCAACGTCTTCCAGGGCCGCAATGTCGGTCAGTCCAGCACGATCACCACCGGTGTGATGTACACCTACCACCGGGAAAGGCGCACCGCTCCATGAACACCGTTGCTCGGGTCACCACGTCCCGTCGTTTGTATGCCAATGCTTTTCGCGCCCGCACGGCCCATGCCTTTGCTGCCGGCATCCTCCTCGTTGCCACACTTGTGCTCACAAGCTGCAGTAAGTCCATCACAAGCTCGGAGCC
>CAXTRU010000313.1:0-4507 GCA_964246665.1 uncultured Acidobacteriaceae bacterium | reverse complement strand
GATAAAGCCGAGTTGCGCACTGAGGCGCCCGGCGAGGCGATGCAGCTGATCGCCGCGGCCTTTTGCGCCGTTGGGTCCGCTCTTGGCGTAGATCGCATCGAGCGCGTGTTCGACGCTTTCGATGGAGAAGCGCAGCGAGTGCGGAAACTCAGGGTCCAGCAGCAAGAACTCGGTGATGCGTTCGGGGCTTAGGTCGGCGGTGTAGACCTTGCAGTAGGCTTCAAATGCGGTGCAGCTGCGCAGCAGGCCCATCCAGGCGAGAAATTGATTGCTTTCGGCGGCGCGTTCCGGTTGCGACCAGAGGTCGTCGTGGTAAGCCTCCAGTAAGGTGGCTGTGGCGGAAGCGCGTTCAAGAAAGCGCCCAACCTGGATGAAGTGCCAGCCTTCGCCGTGGCTCATGGTGGAGTCCGTGATGCCCTGGAAGTGATGGATGGCCTCAAGCACATGCTGCAGGAAGTTGGAGGGAGCCTCGCTGGAGATCTGCGGTCCTTCGGGCCTCATCAGGCTGCGATGTTCCGGGCGGATGACGTCGAGGTACAGCGAATTGAGGCGCTGCCATTGCTCAGTGGCGATCTGTTCGCGCACATGGCGCGCGTTTCCACGTGCCGAGGTGATGCAGGACAGCACGGAGGACTTGTGATCGAGATCGAAGATGAGCGTGCTGGCGAGCGCATACGGATCGCCGTCCCACTTCAACTTTTTTGCATTGCCGAGCGAGTGCAGCAAGCGCAACCAACGATGGTCGGAGCTCCATGCATTCTCATCGAGCATGAGATTTAGGTTCACGTCGAGCAGCCGAGTGACATGTTCGGCGCGTTCCAGATAGCGCGACATCCAGTAGAGCGAGTCGGCGACGCGTGAGAGCATGAACCTCCTGGCGACCCTGCCGGCGTCTTGCATGGGGAACGCAGCGCCGGTCCAGAGCGAGTGCAGCATGGGGTTCGTCTCAATGTACACGCAGCGGCGTTATGGCGTGTGCGGGGGGCGCTTGCATCAGCTGCACGAACAGCTTGTACAAGCGCGTGGTGTCGAGGTCCTGAAGCACATTGACCTCGCGCAGATCGGGGCGGCTCGGCTTGTGCGCGGCATCCCATGTCAGCGTGTCGCCGTAGTTCGGGCCGTGGTTGATGTCGATGTCGAGATAGAGCTTCTGTTGTTTGGTGATGATGCTCGGATCGATCCAGGCGCACGCGGCGAGTTCATCCCACATGTAATAGAACTCGTCGGTATAGCGGGCGAGGTACTGGGCGGCGGGCTGTTTCGATGTGGCGATTTGAGCGAGCAGTTCCTTGCTGAATTGGGTTTTGATGGAGATGTCGACGGTGGTGAGATCGACGTGCGGCCACGGTGCGCGCAGCACCATGTGCGCGGCTTCCGGGTCGAACCAGAAATTGAACTCGTGGCGAGGGTGGGTGGCGTACTCCGGGTCTGCGGTCTGCGGATTGAGGCTGCCACCCATGATGACGATGCCTTGCGCGAGTTCCGCAAGGTGTGGGTCGATGGCAAGGGCGAGGGCGACGTTGGTCAGCGGACCGGCAGCGTAGATCGTCACCTGATTGGGGTGCGCGTGCACCTGTTGGACGATGAAGTGTGCGGCATCTTCGTTGGGGAGCGCGTGCGTGGTGGGCGCGCCTTCCTTCAGCGGCGGGATGACCTCGGCTGCGTGATACGGGGTGTTGCTGGTGTGGTCAGCCAGATCGCCCCAGGCGCCATACCAGCTGAAGCTGCCGTCGCGTGCCCGCTCGGCAAGGGCTTCTTCGCGGGTGCGCAGCAGCGGGAACGTAGCGCCGGCGATGACGGGCACATCGGTGCGATGGATGAGCTCCAACATGCGCAGGGTGTGTGCGGTTTCTTCGGGCTGCCAGGCGTTGCCGCTCACGGTGGTGATGCCGAGCACGTGGACGTTGGGCGCCTGCAGCAGGGCCATCATGGCCATCTGGTTGGAGCCCCCCGGGCCGGAGCCGTCCTGGTCGATGAGGACGAGACGTTGCTGCGCGCGGGCCTGCCCGGAAAGATTGATCGAGGGCATCATGAGCAAGAGAACGCCGAGAAGAAACCTGGTCACGCGCTTAGGGGCAGGGGCAAGTGATCAAGAGCAACCTCAGACAGATCCAGTCGCTTGGAGGCATTCTGAATATCCAGGCCAACCACGTTGCCGCTCGCGTCGAAGTCGATCACAAGCCCTTCAGCGACTTCCTGCGAGTCGGAACTGACCGCAGCAGACAGGTCGATGTACAGCGAATCGGTCTCAGGATAGTAGTGCAGTTTCATAGTTGTCTCCGAGGATACCCGCTATCCGGAAAGGCATTGTGGACCGTTCCTCGTCCTCAAGGGTGACAACCCGAAGCGCTTTGCCTTCGAGTTCCGGGACGTACCCCCAAAAGCGTACACGACCGTCCGGCTGAACCTCTCGCAGTTCCGGCTGTGCAAGCACGTCCAGGCACCAACGTTCCTGCAGGTAAGGTCGCTTTCTGAGCACTTGCTCACGAAAGTATGCGGTGGTCTTCAAGGCAGCCTAGCTCAGAACCCAAGTGTCTTTGGAGCCGCCGCCCTGGGAGCTGTTCACGACGAGCGAACCTTCGCGCAGCGCGACGCGCGTCAGGCCGCCGGGTACGATGGTGACCTTGTCGCCGTAGAGGACGTAGGGGCGTAGGTCAACGTGGCGCGGCTGTAGTTCGTCGCCGATGAGGCATGGGGCGCGGCTGAAGCTGATGGTGGGCTGGGCGATGTAGTTGCGGGGATTGGCCTTGATCTTTTCGGCAAAGGTTTCACGCTCCTTGGCCGAGGACTGCGGGCCGATGAGCATGCCATAGCCGCCGGACTCGCCGACTGCTTTCACCACGAGCTTGTCAAGATTCGCGAGCACGTACTCGCGCTCTTTATCGATGGAGCAGAGATAGGTTTTGACGTTGTTCAGGATGGGATCTTCGCCGAGGTAGTACTTGATGATGTCCGGGACGAAGGCGTAGATGGCTTTGTCGTCGGCGACGCCGGTGCCGAAGGCGTTGGCGAGCGTAACGTTGCCGGCGCGGTAGGCGTTGAACAGGCCCGCGGAGCCGAGGATGGAATCGGGCCGGAACGCGAGTGGATCGATGAAGTCGTCGTCGACGCGACGGTAGATGACATCGACACGGCGAAGGCCGCTGGTGGTGCGCATGTAGCAGATGTTGTCGTGAATGACGAGATCGCGGCCTTCGACCAACTCGATGCCCATCTGACGGGCGAGGTAGGCGTGCTCGAAGTAGGCGGAGTTGAAGACGCCGGGGGAGAGCAGAACGATGTTCGGCTCAGGGCGGCCTTCGGGCGCGAGCGAACGCAACGTGCCGAGCAGCACCTGGGTATAGTGCTCGATCGCGCGCACGTTGTAGTTGCGGAAGAGCTGCGGGAAGATGCGCTTCATGACGCGCCGGTTGGTGAGCATATAGCTCACGCCACTGGGCACGCGGAGATTGTCTTCCAGCACAACGAAGTCGCCGTTACCGAGCCGGATAAGGTCAGTGCCGCAGATGGCGACGTAGACGTTGCGCGGGACCTGCAGGCCCTGCATCTGCCGGCGAAACTGCGGGCAGGAGTAGACCAGCTCGCGCGGTACGACGCCATCGCGCAGAATGCGGCCCTCGTTGTAGATGTCCTTGAGGAAGAGGTTCAGGGCGGTGATGCGCTGCGTCAACCCACGCTCGACCCGCTCCCATTCCTTCGCCGTGATGATGCGCGGCAGCAGGTCGTAGGGGAAGATGCGCTCAGTGCCTTCATCGCGGCCGTAGACGGTGAAGGTGATGCCTTGATTCAGGAAGGCGAGGTCGGCAGCCTGTTTGCGGCGCTGCATCTCGGCGGGCGGCAGGCCGGAGAGCATGGAAAGCAGCGGCGTGTAGTGCTCATGCAGCTTGCCCTTGTCGACAAACATCTCGTCGAAGGCCTGATCCAGCCTGTAGTTGCGCAGGTCTGCGAACTGGGACTGCGACTGCGTCTGCCCGGACGCCGTTTGGGACTGGTGCATGCGTGTGGTCAGTATAGGGCAGCGACGATGGGCCACCGTGTTTGAACGCGCTGTGAAGCGTGGAGGCGTTCTTCGGCGTAGATCGGCGCAAGTTGATAGACTGGATAGGATACACACTTCGGAAGAATCGCTTCGTTTGAGCGCCCCCTTGGGGGAAAGACAGGACAAGTTCTACAGTGAGCACCGCCGCCGCCATCGCCACCCAGCCCATTCGCAATATCGCCATCATCGCGCACGTCGACCACGGCAAGACCACGCTCGTCGATCAGTTGCTGCGACAGTCCGGCACGTTCCGCGAGAACCAGCACGTCGCCGAGCGCGTGATGGATTCGAACGACCTCGAAAAGGAACGCGGCATCACGATCCTCGCGAAGAACTGCGCGGTCGAGTACGAGGGTACGCACATCAACATCGTCGACACGCCGGGACACGCGGACTTCGGCGGCGAGGTCGAGCGCGTGCTGTCGATGGTCGACGGGGTGCTGCTGCTCGTCGACGCGGTCGAAGGCC
>CAXTRU010000312.1:0-4522 GCA_964246665.1 uncultured Acidobacteriaceae bacterium | reverse complement strand
CCCTAACCCCGACCGAACCCCGCAATCCAAGCCGCCCTTGCAGTTTCCGTTTCCGTTGCCCCTGCTGTTGCCCTTGCTGTTGCCCTTGCTATTGCTGTTGCCTTTGCCTTTCTATTTGTCATTCCCCGCACGGGGAACCCGCTTTTTTACCCAGCAAACACTCCAACTAAGGCGCCAACGGCGGCCCACTCAGCGGCAACGACACCCGCATCGTCGTCCCCTTACCCGCCTCGGTATCCACTGTGATCGCGCCCCCGTGCCGCTCCACAATCTCCCGCGAAATATACAGCCCCAACCCATTCCCGAGGTCGCCCTTGGTCGAGTAGAACGGCTCAAACACGCGCTGTTGCACTTCTGCCGGGATGCCCTTGCCGTTATCCTGCACCGCAAAGCCCGTCTCAGCGCCTGCCGGGCCGTCGTTCACGATCTTCACCGTGACGTGCCCGCCCACAGGCGCTGCATCGATTGCATTCGAAACCAGGTTCGCCAGCACCTGCCGTAGCTGCCCGATCACGCCGCATAGCTGCGTCTCGCGGTCGCCCTGCACCCGCACCGCGATCTGCCGGTTGCGAATCTTGCCTGCAAACAGCCGTAACACATCGTCCACCATCGGTCCGGCAGCAAACTGCTCCCGCGCGTCCGACGTTTCCCGGTTCCAGCGCAGCGTCTGCTTCGTGATCCCAGAGATCCGCTCCAGTTCGCTTTCCACCATCCCGATATAGCCCGTTGCCGGTCCGCTCTCGTCGATCTCGGAACGCAGCAGGTACATCAGGTTGGTGATCGCCTCCAGCGGATTGTTGATCTCATGTGCAATCACGCTGGTCATGCGTCCCGTCAGGGCGAGCTTCTCGTGCATCCGCAGCGCCATCTCGCGCTCTTTGCTCTCCGTCAGGTCGATAAAGCAGCCGATCCAGCCGGCGCGTTCCGCCCCTGCCCTCTGGAAGGGCACCGCCCGCACGAAATTCCACCGATCCGGCCCGTGATTGCCCTCACTGCCCGGTGTGCGTAGACGTACCTCCGCTTCAAACATCCGGTTCTCGGCCACCGTGGTGTCCCACAGCTTCGCGCACATCGCGGCATCTTCGGGGGCCAGCAGCGCCTCCTCAAACCAGCGTCCGGCGCTCCCCATCCCCGTGGCCTGCCAGCGCTCGTTGGTGTAGGTCAGCCGTCCGCTGTCGTCCGCGGTGAAGATCCGCACCGGCAACGCCTGCGTCAGTTGCTGAAACCGCGCCTCACCTAATTCAATCGCTTCTTCCGCCCGGCGCAGCCCAACGGTCGTCAACGCCGCTCGAAAATCCCGCGCCGACTCCAGCTGCACCGTCGTCCACGGCGCGCTTCGCCCCCGCACAATCTCCTTCCACTCCGTAAAGGAGTTCCGCGGGCTCAAGCTTTGGTTCGCTTGAACAATCTTCTCCGGCTCGCCCGCCCAGCGCACCGTCTTCACCACTTCAGGCCGGAACCAGAGCACATAGCGCCGCTGTACCGACGAAATGCGGATAGCCAACAACCCGCTCGCGACTTCCTTAATCTCTTCCGCCCAGGGCAGTTCCGCGCAAAGATGCGCGCTGCTCCATAGATCCATCTCCTTCTGCGCGTCCAGCCAATCGGCCAGGCGCCGCAGGGCCGCCGCATCGGGCAACTCACCATGGCCGACAATACGATCCTCGATCACCAGCGCGACGCCTGCCGCATCGGTCACTGCCAGCAGTTGCGGCATCACCCGCGTCAGCCCTTCCAGGTAGTTTTGCTCCGCGGCCAGCTCGGTCATGATGTTGCGCTGCACCGCATGCAACTGCACCGTCTGGTTCAGCCGGGCCGCCGTCTGATAGCTGGCCAGCTGCGTCCCCGCAACCTTGCTCAACATGTCGCACGCGCTGCGCACCAGGTACGGCACCAGCTTGGGCTCGGCATGGTGGGCGCTGATCAACCCCCACAGCCGCCCTTCCGTAACCAGCGACACCGACATCGACGCCTGCGTCCCCATATTGCGCATGTACTGCAGGTGGACCGGCGACACGCTTCGCAACAGGCTCAGCGAAAGGTCCAACCCGGCCGCATCCTGCCCCGGCAAGCCACGCAGCGGTGACGGCGTATACCCCGCATCCGGAATGATGCGCACCGTGTTCAACACATACAGGTCGCGCGCCTGTTTCGGGATATCGGAAGCCGGAAATCGCAGGCCCAGATAGCTCGGCAAGCGGCCATTGTTGATCTCTGCCAAAACCGTTCCGTGCTCTTCCTGATCAAACGAGTACAGCAACACCCGATCAAAGCCGGTCAGGTCCGCAACCTGCCGCGCCAGTGCATCGCACAACTCATCCTGGTTCTGCAACCGGCTCAACTTGCCCACGAAGTTGGTGATGACCCCGTTCATCATCTCGGGGCCCACCAGCCTGTCCTGCAGCTCAAACTCCAGAATGCGGTGCGGCCCCGCACAGTGGCTCACCACGCTGAAGAACTGACCAGAAACGCGGAACGACCCCAAAAAAGTGGTCGCACCTTCCAGCTCGGGTTCATGGCTCAGCCGAAGCAGCTGCAGGCTGGAAAGCAACTCCCGCTCCAGCAGCGTTTCCACGCGCGACCCAAGAATTAGACGAAGCGGCAGCCCCAGGTACCGCTCAGCGTTCTCACTCGCGAGCAGGACGGTGCTCATCGTTCCATCGGTCATCAGCAAAAAGCCATGCTGCTGCACGGCTCCCGGCACCCGGATCAGCTCGTCTTCGCAACAGTTCTCCGTCGCAACAATCTCTTCGGCGACCGTCGCCGACTCGGGCCCTGTGGAAATTTGCAACGTGCTCACCTCCGATTCGATGCAACCTTTTGCCCATGGGTCACGGGTGCATCGCTTCCGGAGCAGCCAGCCCCCGCCCAAGTGCCTCCCCGAATGCCCGAAACGTCGCCCTGGCTACCTCGATCACCCATTCCGCCCGGGTCTCCGGAACGGCTGCGATGCGCGCCGTAACGTCCCGCCACAGGCTGCCGGTGCTTTCCCCATGCCCCTGAAAATAGGCGTCACCGACCCCCGGCTCCAGCCCGAGCACAGTCTCCACATGCCGCGCGATGAATCGCCCTCCCAGGGTGGAGCCCTCCATCACGTACATCGCTCCAAGAAAAGCCGCCTCAAACTCCTCGGCAGACACATCCCCGGCTCGCCTCTGCACGACTGCGTCCCAGCCGATCGCCGGCTCTCGGCCGCCTGCGCTCTCAGCGCCCAAGGCCCGCAGGTCCGCCCGCAGCAGGTGACTGCGCCGGCGCCGCTCCACCAGCACCCGCAAGTCCGCAGGGGCGTTATGCTCCGCCCAACGCTCCCAGCTGCGCACCATGGGTTCCAGCGCTTGCAGCACCCGGATGTAGGTTTCGCGCGTGAGGTCCGCTCCGCCCAGGGGCATCGTGGCTTCCGTCGCTTCGTGCTCCGCGCGGGTCGCGTCCCGCAGCGCTCGTGGGTCCATAGTCGTATTCTCTCGCACAAACTCCTTGCGTACCCTGATCGGACGTAACACTGGGAGGTCACGACCGGTGGCCGGCGCCAGACCAACGCAAACGCCACCAACCCGCATCCCTCCGAGTGAAACACCACTTTGGGAGGACCACCGCAGTCCTCCGCTACACGGACCACGCACTATGCCTTCCAACGCCCTTACCAAGCACAACAAGCGAATCCTGACTCGCTGCCTCGCTACTCTCGCCACGCCGCTGCTCTTTGCCGCCTCGCTCTCCGCGGAGCCTCTGCCCGGCCGCCTGCAGGGCACGTGGCGCATCGCCCGCGTTCTGCCCACCTCGAACACCACCTGCTGGGGCACAGAACAGGCGCAGCCGCTGGTCGGCTCTACCCTCTCGTACTCGCAACACGCCCTGCGCTGGAAGGGCGGCTCCGTCCCCCTGCTCGACATCAACACGCGCATGGTCTCCGCGGACGAGTTCATGAAGGAAAACAGCGGAACAACCGGTGCCGCACGCTTCGCCCAGCTCGGCATCCACGCCAACTCGGTCCTTGAAGTCGACCTCCAGCACGAAGACATGGACATCACCGGCGCCACCACCGAGGTCCCCGGCGACAGCGTTCTCCTTGCCGGTCCCAACCGCATCGTGGTCTCCGCCTGCGGCGTCTTCCTCGAAGCCACCCGCTCCGCAAATGGCGTCACCCGCACCAGCTTCAACCGGTAGGGCACCACACTCGCTCGCTCGAATCTGAAGGCAGGTTGTTGCTCGGCCTTCCTTACGAGAGCTGTCGCCACCGTCGCGGCAGCTCTCCGCTGGCACCACTCACCGGATCACTCGACGGAAAGCGCAAAGCCGCCATGCGCGTCCGTGCGGCTGCATCCGGCGCAGCCCTACAGATATCCCAGGTTTGCCCCTGCGGGTACGCCCCGATCACCAGGAAGTCCTCGCTTGCCTTCACCCGGCAATGCCCCGTCCCCGCCGGCAGAACCAACACGTCGCCGGCGTTCACGGTGACCGCATGCCCACCCTCGCCGCCCAGCACGAGGTCCGCGCTGCCCGCGGCAAACCCCAGCACCTCATG
>CAXTRU010000311.1:0-4537 GCA_964246665.1 uncultured Acidobacteriaceae bacterium | reverse complement strand
TCGCCCTGCATTGGCAGGGGGTAAGCCGCTCCTTGGGAGAGCAGTCCGCCGTCACCAACGCGCACCTCGCCATGGCGCTGCAGATGGTGCGGCGCAGCCGTGCCGAGGCCCACCGCTCCATCGCTGCTCTGCGCACGTTGCACAACCACGAAGACCTTGCCGCCATGCTGGGAAAGGTCGTGCGTCAATTGGCGGAGCCCGCCATGCTGACACTTACCGTGACGCAGCAGGGTGTGCCGTACCGCCTCAGCGATGAGGTCGCCAGCCAGATCCTGCGCATCTCGCAAGAGGCCATCGCCAACACGGTGGAACACGCCGCGGCGCGGGCCGTCGATATCGCCATCTCCTACGCGGCAGACTTCGTTACGGTCGAAATCCGCGACGATGGACGGGGCTTCGATGTGGACACGGTCGGCTCCGTCGAAAGCGGGCGGTTCGGCATCACGGGCATGCGCGAACGCGCTCACCAGATTGGCGCCGTGTTGAGCATTCGCTCCGGAACCAACGGCACCTCACTCACGCTGGAGATACCGGCTCCCCGCAAGGTGCGCCGGGCAACGCGGCTGTTTGCGCGCGGCCAACGGCGTGCCCCCGTGCGCGCGCAGCGCAAAGGAGCGATGTCTTGATCACCATCCTGGTCGCCGACGATCACCTCGTCTTCCGCATGGGCTTGAAGACCATGTTGAGCACGGAGCCGGATCTCTGCATCGTGGGCGAGGCCAACAGCGGCGAAGCCACAGTGGAAAGCTTTAAGAGGCTTCGGCCCGATGTGGTGTTGCTCGATATGCGCATGCCCGGTGGCGACGGCATGAGCGCTCTGCAGCAGATCCGCGCCTTGCAGCCCGATGCCCACGTTCTCGTTCTTTCCAGCTACGGCGCCGAAGAGGAGGTGTATGCCGCCATCCGCGCCGGGGCCACAGGCTACGTCATCAAGGATGTCGACCAGGAAGAGCTGATTGCTGCTATCCGCAAGGTCAGCACCGGGCAAAGCTATTTGCCTGTCAACATCGCCAGGATGTTGGCTGAACGCGAGCCCCGCCCGGAGCTTACCGCCCGCGAGCATGAGGTTCTGCAGCTGATTGCGCGTGGTCTTATCAATCGCGAGATTGCCCAGGTGCTCGGCATCAGCGAAAGTACGGTGCGCAACCACACCATCCATCTCTTTGCGAAGCTGGATGTGAGCGACCGGACAGAGGCAGCCACGTTTGCCATCCAGCGTGGCATCATCCGGCTCTGAGTGGCACGGCCTCCTCTCGGCTCCGTGCGGATGCACGTCATTCCCACATGGCAGAGGCTCCAGGGCAGTCTATAGACTGAACAGTACAGGATCGCGGACCTGAGCTCTGCGTATTCTGAAGGGCAGAACCGTAAACCTATGACCTCCAGGCGAGATGTACTCAAAGTGACGTTGGGCACTGTTGCCAGCGCCGCAATCCCGGCTCCCGTAGCCCATGCGCTGCAGCCCGCCGCCGGCCCGGCACGCCGGCAGAAGCTTACCGCTCCGGCGTATACGCCCCTCCCGCTCGGGGAGATATTGCCCTCGGGCTGGCTGCGCCGGCAGCTTCGCATTCAAGCTGATGGCATGGGCGGGCACCTGGATGAGTTCTGGCCCGATGTGGGCAGCAACAGCGGCTGGCTGGGCGGCACAGGAGAGAGCTGGGAGCGCGGACCCTACTTCGTCGACGGCCTGCTTCCGCTGGCCTACCTGCTCGACGATGACGTGTTGAAGGCCAAGGCCATGCGCTTCGTGGAGTGGACCTTGACCCATCAGGCCCCCAACGGCATGATCGGGCCGGCGTCCAACAACGACTGGTGGCCGCGCATGGTCATGGTCAAGGTGCTGGCTCAGTACTACGAGGCCAGCCACGACGCCCGCGTTCTCGCTGTGCTGACGCGCTACTTCCGCTACCAGTTAGCAGAACTGCCCAAGCGTCCCCTGGCCAGCTGGGGCAAGTTCCGCTGGCAGGATGAAGTCACGGTCGTGCAATGGCTCTATGACCGCACCCATGACGCCCAACTCCTGCAACTCTGTGCTTTGCTGCAGACGCAAGGGTTCGACTGGACTGGATCCTTCGCAAACTTCACGCTTACCCAGCCGGTTACCCGCACCGTGCTGGCGAGCACACCGGAAGGCGAGCAGCGCGAAACACTGGCAATGCGGGCGCATGGCGTGAACAACGGGCAGGGCCTGAAGACCGCGGCTGTCCAGTTCCGCACCTCGGGCGACTCGAACGAAAAGGCGAACTACGACCGCCAGCTCGGCTCCCTGGACACGTACCATGGCATGCCGAACGGGATGTTCTCCTGCGATGAGCACCTGGGCGGACTCGACCCCAGCCACGGTACAGAGCTCTGCACGGTTGTGGAGACGATGTTTTCGATGGAGCTTGCCCTGGCAGCCTTCGGCGATCCGCTGATCGGGGACCGCATCGAGAAGATCGCTTTCAACGCTCTCCCGGGGACGTTCACCGATGACATGTGGGCCCACCAGTACGATCAGCAACCCAACCAGATTCAGTGCAGCCTGAACTCGAAACCCTGGACGACCAACAGCGTGGAGTCCAACCTGTATGGATTGGAGCCGCACTTCGGTTGCTGCACCGCCAACTTCCATCAGGGCTGGCCCAAGTTCACGGCAAGTCTCTGGATGCGTTCGCCTGAGGGTGGTCTCGTGGCCGCGCTGTACTCGCCGTGCGAGGTGAAGACGCGGGTGCATGAGACCGAGGTTCGTCTTTCAGAACAGACCGAGTACCCGTTCCGGGGTTCGGTCCGCATCACGGTGACGCCGGCGAAGGCGTTGCACTTCCCGTTGTCACTGCGCATCCCCGCGTGGGCCCAGGGAGCGACCATCCAGGTGAACGGCTCACCGGCGCAGGCCGCATGCACGCCCGGCACCTTTGCGCGCGTGGACCGCCTCTGGTCGCCGGGTGACATCGTGGACATCTCGCTTCCCATGCAGCCCAAAGTCTCGCGTTGGTACCAACGCTCGGTCGCCCTGGAGCGTGGTCCCTTGGTCTTTTCGCTCAGCCCAGGGGAGAACTGGGTCAAGCTTCGCGACCGCGATCTCACCGCGGACTGGCAAGTCTTTCCCACAAAACCGTGGAACTATGCCCTGAGCGTCGATAAGAGCTCTGCGCTACACCTGGCCGTGACGGAACACCCTGTGCCCGCCCGTCCATTCAGTCAGGACGCCGGCGTTGCGGCACTGGAGATCAAGGTGCCGGGACGTCGCCTTACCTCGTGGCGCTCCGAAGACGGCGTCGCGAATCCTCTACCGCCGAGCCCAGTGCCCAGTGAGAACGACGAGGAGGTACTGACGCTAGTGCCCTACGCGGCGGCGAAGCTGCGCGTTACAGCCTTTCCCCAACTTGGGCCGAAGGCAGCGAAAGCGACGTAACTTTCTCGTAGACCACGGTGACAGACAGATCACCTGGGGAACGTGCCGGACAACTTGAAAATTTTCGCAGCGGGGCACCTAACGCTTTCTGTTTCGGATAGTCAGAATGGCCAACGGCTTTGAATTTCTATCCTGAGCGTGACAATGCCTCGTTGCTTGCCGTGCCGTTCCTCTGCCTTGTTGCTGAGTCTCCTTGCTTCCTCGCAGGCACACAGCGCACCCGTTGCGCTTGATCCGCAGACCAACAACACATTCAGCGCCACGGTCAGCGATCCTTCCGGTGCCCAGATTCCCGGCGCGACCATTCACATCGAGGGCCGCTCCTTCGAGCAGAACGGCATCACCGATGACCAGGGCCGGTTCAGCATCCAGCTCAGCCCAGGCACCTACAAGATCTTCGTCACTGCGCCCGGATTCGAGCCCTTCGTTCGGGACAATGTCTCCGTCGGCAATAAGGCGCTGAAGCCCCTGGGCGTGGTGCTGCACCGTCGACAGCGAAAGTGAAGGGAACTCGGCGAACGACAATGGAAGCGCCCTGACCTTTAAGGGCAAATCGCTGGAAACACTTTCCGACAACGACAGCGTGCTGCAGCAGCAACTCAGTGCTATTGCCGGAGGTGGCGACGACTCGTCCTCGACGGCCCACCTCTACGTCGATGGCTTCAGCAACGGACGCTTTCCGCCCAAGTCGGCGATCCGTGAGATCCGCATCAATGAGAATCCCTTCTCCGCACAGTACGACGACCTGGGCTGGGGCCGGATCGAGATCTTCACCAAGCCCGGCAGCGATACATGGCACGGCGATGCGCGCGTGAACGGCAACAGCAACGCCTTCAACGCCCCGAATCCATTCGAGCGCAACCAGCCTGGCTACCACACCCTGTTTTTCGACGGCGACATCAACGGCCCGATCGGCAAGAAGTCCTCTGTCTTTCTTGCTTCCAACTACTACGACCAGGCCGGCAACGCGATCGTCAATGCGACCACGGTGGATCCGGCGAACTTCGGCGTTCTTTCGCTCTCCTCGGCCGTTCCCAACCCGGTCACGAATCACGACTACAGCGTGCGCTTCGATCGCCAACTCACGACCAACAACACCTTCACCGCCAGGTACGAGTACAACGTCGCCTACACCACGAA
>CAXTRU010000310.1:0-4544 GCA_964246665.1 uncultured Acidobacteriaceae bacterium | reverse complement strand
GGCAACCTGTTCGACGGCATTGTGTGTATCGCCGGATGTGACAAGAACATGCCGGGCACGATCATGGCGATGGCTCGGCTGGATATCCCGGGCATCATGCTGTACGGCGGAAGCATCATGCCGGGCCATCTGCCGCAGCCCAACGGCACGACCAAGGACATCACGATCCTGCATGTGTTTGAAGCGATCGGCTCCCATGCAGCGGGCAAGCTGGACGACGCGGGCCTTGAGGCCGTGGAAGCCAATGCGTGCCCTGGACCAGGGGCATGCGGTGGGCAGTTCACGGCAAACACGATGGCGATGGCGGGTGAGTTTCTCGGCATCTCACCGATTCAACTTACCGGTGTTCCCGCGATGAGCCGCGACAAGCACGAGGCATCACGCGAAGCGGGCCGTTGCGTGATGGACCTCGTACGCAAAGGCATCAAGCCGCGACAGATCCTTACTCGTGAGGCCCTGGAGAACGCCATTGCGGCGGTGTGTGCGTCGGGTGGGTCGACCAACGCGGTACTGCACCTGATTGCGATCGCGCATGAGCTCAACATTCCGCTGTCGATGGAAGACTTCGATCGGATTTCCGAGCACACGCCGTTTATCTGTGACCTTTCGCCTGGCGGAAAGTATGCGGCTAAGGACTACCAGGAGGCGGGCGGCTCACGCGTGCTGGCGCAACGTCTGCTGCAGCGTGGGCAGCTGCATGACATCCCTACGGTCACGGGCAAGACGCTGCACGAAGAAGCGCAGATGGCCGAAGAGACGCCCGGCCAGCACATCATTCGTGAGTGGACGGAGCCGTTGAAGCCCACCGGTGGCTTGGTGATTCTGCGCGGCAATCTTGCGCCTGAAGGTTGTGTGGTGAAGGTGGCCGGGCATGAGCGCATTCACCACACCGGGCCGGCGCGCGTGTTTGACAGCGAGGATGCGTGCTTTCACGCAGTAGAAGCCGGGCAGATCAACCCGAATGATGTGCTCGTGATTCGGTATGAGGGTCCGCGTGGTGGTCCGGGCATGCGCGAGATGCTGGCCGTCACCGCGGCCATCAAGGGCATTCCGGAGTTGAGCGAAACCGTCGCGCTGCTTACCGATGGCCGCTTTAGCGGCGCAACGCGCGGGCTGATGGCCGGGCATGTGGCACCCGAAGCGCAGCTGGGCGGACCCATCGCCGCTGTGCGCGAAGGCGACACGATCACCTTCGACATCCCCGGGCGCAAGCTGACGCTGAATATCGCCGATGAGGAGATTGCGGCGCGGCTCAAAAACTTCAAAGCGCCGGAGCCACGGTACCACCGCGGGGTGTTTGCCAAGTACGCCAATAGTGTTGGCAGTGCCAGCCGGGGGGCGGTCACTGCGTAGGCATTGGTCCAATTCGATGGTTGCACGGCCGACCCGCCCATGGGTGCCATCGCCTGTCCCCGTTGGTGGCATTGCGGCGGCACGGCAGGTCGACGAAGCTGAAGCTGCGGTTCCACTCTGGCCCAAAGCGCCGGGCGGAGGGAACACGCGTTCTGCTTCGAGCTGCTTGGTTCGAAGCGCCACGTTCGAGCAGCCTTACCCCCTTGCAACTGCAGAGATTTCCGTTGCCGACCCCCAGCACACTCTCGATTACGCCGCATTCGGCTCAAAACCACCGCTTTCATCTGCTGGACGGTCTGCGCGGCGCGCTTGCGTTGCTGGTCGTGCTGCGTCACTCCCCGGCGTACCTTACCGGCGCGGTCCAAACCCGGAACATATTTCTGGCCGTGGACTTTTTCTTCTGCCTCAGCGGCTTCGTAATCGCGTATGCGTACGAGGATCGGCTGCGAACCAAATTGCGCTTGCCGGATTTCATGGCCGCGCGGCTGATCCGGTTTTACCCCACGTTTCTGATCGGAACGGCGATCGCCTTTCTGGTTGCGATCGGCCCCAATCACATCCTCTCGCAGGCTTCTGGCCGGCTTACGATTTTGTCGGCTCTGCCCTCGTTTGTGTTTCTGCCGAGTGCGGCCATGGTGGCCGGCTCGTTGTTGTTTCCCTTGGACATGTCCTGCTGGACGCTGCTGCTGGAGTTGATCGCCAACCTGGGGTACGCCCTGCTGGTGTTGACCCGCAAGCGTGTGTACCTTTCCATGGCTGTGGTTTGCGCGGCTTCCTGGTGTGTACTGGCGTTCAACGCGCGGCCGCTCGACAGCGGCTCCACATGGCCCGGCGCCCTGGTGGGCTGCGCCCGTATCGGATTCTCATTTCCAATCGGTGCTTTTTTGCATGCGCTCTGGAAGCGCGTTCCGGCCGGCAGTGCCCTGCGCCGTCCGCGCGGCCTGCCGTTCGCGGCATGCATCACGCTCGCGCTGATGGCCGTGATCCTGTTGCCGTTGCCCTTCAGCGCAACGCGCACGTACCAACTGACGATCATCAGCGTTGTTCTGCCGACCTTGATCTTTCTCGGCGCAGACATCCGTATGAGTCGTGTGCATGGTGTGATCTGCGCGGCCTTGGGCGATCTTTCCTACCCGCTGTACATCTTGCATCTGCCGCTGCTCAGCCCGCTCTTTGGCACCCGCGTTCATCATCTGGCTCAGGTTTCTTCGCTGTTTCGGTACGGCATCGTTCCGGCGTACCTTGTGTTGCTTGCCACCTTTGCCTGGCTCTTCCGGGTGTATGTGGATGTCCCGGTGGGGCGATGGATGACGGCCTCGTACAAGACCTGGCGCGCTACCCGCGTGTCGAAAACCATGCGGACTGCGCAGGCGACGCTGGCTCAGGGGTAACGGCAAAAGGCCACGTCGGCAATTTGTTCGCCGGCGCAGGTTCGTCAAGAATGCGACGCCTCAGGGCAGGCCACCGCACTGTACAGACGTCCCCTAAACCGCAAGCGAAACCCTGCGTTTGGAAAAACGAACGCACGTGGGCGAAGGCTTTCCGATCCAGCTTCCGCCCATCGCCCCACACTGATTCGTACTATTGGGAGAGACCATGCCCCACACCAACACGCACCCCACACTCACCGGCGCTGAGATTCTTTGGGCCACCCTTGCCGGTGAAGGCACCACAACGGTCTTTGGGTATCCGGGCGGCGCTATTCTGCCCATCTACGACGCCCTGCGCAAGTTCCCGTCTATTCACCACGTGCTTGTGCGGCATGAGCAGGGCGCAGCGCACATGGCCGATGGCTACGCGCGTGCTTCCGGACGCGTAGGGGTATGCATGGCGACCTCGGGGCCGGGCGCTACGAATCTGGTCACCGGCCTGGCTACGGCCATGCTCGACTCAATCCCGATGGTGGCCATCACCGGGCAGGTCTCGTCCAAGGTGCTGGGTACCGATGCCTTCCAGGAGATCGACATCACCGGCATCACGTTGCCGATCACCAAGCACAACTTCCTGGTGACGCGCGCCGAAGACATCGCGCCCACCGTGAGATTGGCCTTTCAGATCGCGCGCACAGGGCGCCCTGGGCCGGTGCTTGTGGACATCACCAAGGACGCGCAGCAAGCGACCTCGGTGTTCGACTTCGATATGTGCAAGCCCAGCGAAGCGAGGCCGCACCCGATGCTGCGCGCCGAACCGAGTTCGTTGACGCAAGCGGCGGAACTGATCCAGGCGGCTAAAAAGCCGGTCATCCTTGCCGGGCATGGCATCGTCGAGTCGGGTGCCGAGGCCGAAGTGCTGGCCTTTGCGGAAGCCCGCAAGATTCCGATCGCCAGCACCCTGCTCGGCTTGGGAGCGATCCCGGCAGGGCATCCGCTCTCGCTGGGCATGATGGGCATGCATGGGGAGTCATGGGTCAACCATGCCATCCAAGAAGCCGATCTCCTGCTCGCTTTCGGCATGCGTTTTGATGATCGTGTGACCGGCAACCTGGCGCACTACGCGCAGAACGCGAAGAAGATCCACGTCGAGATCGATCCCAGTGAGATCGACAAGAACGTCCGCGTGGATGTGGCGCTGATCGGCGATCTGAAGCAGGTGCTTGGGCAGCTCGCTCCCATGGTCGAACAAGCCAGCGACACATCGTGGCTCGCGCAGATCAATGCCAGCAAGGGTGAGGTCGCCGTGCGCGACATCATCAACCTGCCCGACAACGGCCACCTCTACGCCGCGCACGTCATCCATGACATCTGGCGCGAGGCACAGGCCGCGGGGCGCCTGGAGCAGACCGTCATCGTCACCGATGTGGGCCAGCACCAGATGTGGGAGGCGCAATACTTCAAGCATGAAGCGCCGCGTTCGCTGGTGACCTCCGGCGGGCTAGGAACCATGGGCTTCGCTTTGCCTGCGGCGATCGGTGCGAAGTTTGCGTGCCCGGAAAAGGATGTCTGGGTCATCGCCGGGGATGGCGGCTTCCAGATGACCGCGGCTGAGCTTTCGACCATGATGCAGGAGAGCCTGGCGATCAATGTCGCGGTGATCAACAACGGCTTCCTGGGCATGGTGCGGCAGTGGCAGGAGACGTTTTATGACAAGAATTATTCTGCCTCGCCGATTCTTTCGCCGGACTTTGTGATGCTCGCGGCAGCGCACGGCATTGAAGGAGCCCACGTCACCGCACGTGCCCAGGTGGTGCCCAC
>CAXTRU010000309.1:0-4629 GCA_964246665.1 uncultured Acidobacteriaceae bacterium | reverse complement strand
ATCCAGCGCCGCGTGGATGGTGGCGATGCTTTCCGACCTGTCGGCCGGACCATAGGCGCCAGACATGCCCATGCAGCCGAGCCCGAGTGCGGATGCATTGGGGCCGGTGCGACCCATTTGGCGAAGCTTCATTTTCATGACGTCCTTGATGTTCCTGATAGGATGCATGCAATGGAGGCGAGCGTCGCACCGCGGCCCGGCTCTTGTCTCGTCGCACTGAGAGACGCGCGGGCCTTCCGGCACCGTTCGGCTGAACCGACTGCCGATCTTGACGTCGCTATCAAAGGATCAGACCTCTGTTATGGCAGATCGGAGTCCAAGCGCATGATCTAATGGTTCAACCATTCAAAAGCCGCTTTGTATAGAGCCTCCACCGCTTCGGGTCGATCATCACCAAGCAGGTCGTCTCTGGGGCTCACTCCGCGGAGACTGAGGTGAAAGGCCAGGTATCTGTAGGATGGCCTGAAGCTGGCGAAGTCGTCTGGCCTGACGTTGAGGTCGGTTCCTGGAACGGCAGGCACGAGGGTGTCGCGCTCGTAGATGGCGTCCAGGTTCAGAACCTTCCAACCCGTGTCTCGACGCTCCACGCGGTAGATGAGCCGCGAGTACGACACCAAGTCAGCCTCCACGCCCTGGTGCACGAAGCGTACCTCGATTGCGGCCGGAAGTTCGACCAAGCCCTTCTGGCCATTGAGGTGGACGACAGGCGGCGACAGCCGGTGCAGCGGGCGGGTGCCGCTCTCGCTCAGTTTCCTGGAAAGGGCGGTAAACTCGGCACCGGTACCACGAATCCAGCTCAGGTTCACAAGGGAGTCGGGATGGAAGCAGCTTCCCATCTGCTCCCACCAGCCGCGATCGCGACCCTGACGTTCCTTCAATATGAGCTGTTCGATCTCGACGACGTCACTCATAGCGCGAAATCCATTCGTGTCTCCAGGGCCGGGGGTCGTCTCGTGGTTTGGATTAGATCGGCTTCATGCTGGTTCCAAACAAGCGGCCAAGGGAGATGACGAGCAGGGCGCTGATCTCGAAGCCGTCGGCCGGGCGCTTGTGGAAAGTCGGGTCGCCGTAGTTGTCCGGGTTGACGAAGTACTGGACCGACGGCCTGATCGACACGACGTTGTTGAACGAAAGGTTGTAGGTCGCGTCGAACGCCCAGTTGTTGCGGCTCTGGTCAGGGCCGGGACCCGCGAAGATGTCGTGGAACCTGCTCTCGAAACCGGCCTCGACTTTGCTGAGGCGCTGGTAATGCGCCTGCAGGCCCAGCGCATCGTTGGGTCGGCGGGGAACCAGGCCGGTAAAGTTGACGCCGACGAGCGCGTCCAGGTCGAACGGCTGGGGCTTGTCGTAGGAAACGTCGGCTGCGCCGTAGACAGCGATGTTGGGAGGCGGTCCGCCGATTCTGCGTCCACCACGCCACAAGGTCTGCAGCCCCTGGAAGAAGACGAAGCCGCCACCCGGGTAGTTGGCTGCCTGGAAGGCGGGGAAAGCAACCAGAGGCGAGCCTTTCGTGTAGGAATAGCCGGTGCGGGTGCTGTACTCGACACCCAGCTCGAAGTTTTCAGGGTAACGCGAGTTGAAGAACTCCGAGCGCGAGCCGACCTCGGCGAAGACCTGCGCCCCGGTCGCGCGCGACGAGCCGAGGGTGAAGGGCTCGTTGGTCGACCGGAAGAAGTTGTCCTCGAAGGCAGCCACTTGATAGTAGAACGTGGGGGTGACGTGATAGATCGCGCGTGCCCCCCAGGTCGGGAAGGGCACCGTGGCCGAGTCGCCGACCACCTGCGCCACGGTGGAGAAGGCGAGGAACGGATCCAGGGAATTGGGCAGGAAGAAGTAGCGGAAGAAGTTGGTGCGGCCGAATTCGATCGACAGCTTCTGCTTCAGCAGTTTCTGCTCGTAGGTGAGGTAGGAGATGTAGGCCCAGTTGCCAGGCAACGCCGGCGTCGCCTGGAAGCCCGTCAGGAAGCCGCCGGTGGTGTCGGAGAAGTTCGGCTCGTTGACCCTGAGCGCCAGGAACGTGACCTGGGTGTGTATGTTGCCGCCGTCGATGCCCAGGAGCTTGCCCAGGTCGAAATCCGCGGCTGGCGCGATGGCTGTAATATCACCCTGGTTGTGCGGATCAGGACCGGCAGTGCTGTCGAGTGCATAACGGTTGAGGACGATGCCGTGTATGTCGATGCCGTCGCGCAGCAGCGCGTTCCCCGTCTCCGTGAACAGGCCAACCCGGGGCGGTCCTGAGATCGGGGCTGGAACGCTTCCTGCTCCTTGGGTACCGGTGCCGGGCAGAGCGCTCTGCGACGGGTTCGACGAGACGCCGGACGGGTTGGCCTGGTTGCCCGAACTTGGGCCGATCGAGGCGCCTGCGATTGTTGACGGAACGGACTGTAACAACTGCGCGACGAGGCTTGAGCCGGAACCCGAGTCAGTTGTGAAGTTACCCCCCGGGCCCATAGTCAGCGGCGCGAGTTGGTTGGCCAGACTTTCTGAAGGCTCCTGCGATCGAGCCTCCAGAGGCAGTAGGGCGCAGCAGACGACAGTAACAGCAGACATAGTACACAGACGGACACACATGAACATCCTCCAGATGACCGCTTTTCGCGGTGCTCTTTGCTTTCTTGGTGCAAGGGGATAGCAGCTTCTGCGTGCTAATATTGATATTCATTGACATTCAGCGGCATATGTTTCTTGGACGACTTCCTCCAGACAGCTGAACTTAAACTAAACTATGCTTCTTTAGCTGCCGTGCGTCGCTTTCGATATCTCCCTACCCAGGCGCACCTTCAGTTAGTTGCACAAACAATCATTGGCTTCAACTGAAAATGTCTGCAAATATGCTGCTCTGCAACATTGGGTGTCTGCAGACTGACTGCTGTTCTAACAATCCTCGGTTTGCGAACAGAGCTCCCCCCACCCATCAGCTTTCGGGACCAGACTCTCAACAGTTGGGGAATAAGTCGATGAGCGATTCAACCTCTCCGCTCTCAGTGGCCAATCAGCAGACACTCTTTGAACCTCTTTTATCAGCCTAGGAGGGCCTCCAGCAGCCGCATCTGTAGCTACTTCCAGCGTCCAGCCCGAAACAAAAGCTACGCCGGCAAAGGAAAAAGTGTTGACATTCTGTCGGAAGGAGCGAAGGGTGCAGGAAACCAGTATCGCCGAACAAGGTGCGATAGGTGAGGAAATGATGGATATTCCAGACTCTCTGCATTACAGCGACGCCGTCTTGTGTCGAGCTTCCGGCCGGCAAGAACCGGAAGGAGTAGTGGCCGGCGACGAGAGGACTGCGGCGGGGGTTTTAGCACAGGTGTCGGCCTACATCCCGCGCCTGCGGGAACGGGCGGCGGAGACAGAAGCGACGAAACGCGTCCCAAGTGAGGCCATTGCTGATCTCGACCGAATGGGCGTGTTCAAGATGGGCATGCCTGTTGAGTACGGCGGACTCGCCCTCACCCCGTCACAGCAGCACGCGATTGTGGCCGAGATCGCCCGTGGCTGTGGCTCCACCGGCTGGGTGGTCTGGGTCACAGTGACCGGGCAACAGTGGATGGCCTTGTTTGATCGCAAGTTCCAGGATGAGTTGTTCGGTCCGGAGTGGGCGGGCCCACGCACTTCTGGCGCGCTTGCGGCGAACGGTCCTGGCATTGCCCGGCGCGTATCCGGCGGCTTCATGCTCAAGGGCAAGTGGCCCTGGGCCAGCGGCTGCGACCACGCCGCCTTCTTCCACCTAGGTGCCCGATGCGGCGAAGGCGAGGACGCCTGCATCTACCTGCTCAACGTGCCCCGGAACCAGGCTGTTATCCTGGACGACTGGAAGGTGATGGGGATGCGCGGGACCGGTAGCAAGACGCTCTTAATTGAAGACGAGATCTTTGTCCCGGAGTATAGGACGCGCGCCCTGCTCGACATCTTCCACACGAACCGGCTGGAGCCCGCTCATTCTGGACTGCTTTACCAGGTTAATCTGGTCCTCCTCACAGCCTCGGTGATGTCGGCAGTCGGAATAGGCTTGGCGCGCGCTGCCATCGAACTGTTCCAGGCTAAAATTCATACCCGCGGCATCTCGAACTCGAAATATGGGAAGCAGAGTGAGGCGCCGGTGACACACCTGCAGCTCGGCGAGCTTTACTGTAAGCTCCTTGCCGCCGAGACGGTCGCACGCCACAACCTCGAGCAGGTCGAGAAGCTTAGTCAGGAGGACGCTCCTATCGGCGAGCTCGAAATGGCACGGGTCAAGCTCGAGACGGCTCACGTTCTCAAGACGACGTCTGAGATCGGCGCTTTGACTCTCCGCGCGGCCGGAGCCTCCTCGATTGGCGAGGGGAACCCGTTCCAGCGTATATTTCGCGACGCCAGTGTCGCTACCCTGCACGCACACACCATGATCGAGACCTGCCTGGAGGATTATGGTCGCGCAGTCGCGGCGGCGACGGCACCTCAGAGGTGAAGATGGCAAGACCGTGATCGTACGGGACACGGATGATCCGACGTTCCGTTCTAGATCACAGCAGGACGAAGCCGCTTTCTACCGGCGTGTGCCAAAGCGTTTTGCAAGATACATTTAAGCAGGAGCTGTGCAATACCTGGGCGTTGTATAAGCCCGTCCACGGTGTTTTTAGTGTCTCGTATGAT
>CAXTRU010000308.1:0-4631 GCA_964246665.1 uncultured Acidobacteriaceae bacterium | reverse complement strand
GCTTTCCTGGCCGCGGGCGCCGCCCTCGCCTGCCGCTCGCTCCCGCAGCCGCCCACCGATCTCCGGTCCCCAGGCCGACTCACCTTTTCGCCGGCATTCGCCCGCCACGCTGCTGTAGCCTGCTTCGCCCAAGGCCCGCATCAGCAAAGCCCCGGCAGGCAGGCCATCGCCATCGAAGTCGCAAACGACGTACAACCTGGAAGCCTTGCCCTTCGGCAACGCCGCAAGCCATGCAAGAAACCGCTGTTCCACCTCATGCGCAAAGTTCATTCCTAAGACAGATGCACACCCCCTTGCGCATTCCCAGCTGAATTCCGTCCTGCGCAATGCTTTCTGCCCCTGCATTGCTCAAACGAAGGACCAACTTTGGCGACGGCTCGAAGGCCGGGGTATGCTGCGGTCATGCGCCGGGCCTTTCTGCTGCTGTTCGTCCTCGTTGCCACCCTAACCAGCGCCGCCCAGTCCCCTATCGTCGATCACGAGGTCTACCTGCTGCAGTTCGTCGGCGGCGGCCAGCCCCTGACGCCCGCCGAGCGAGCCGAGGTCGCCACGATGGTTGCCGCGCAGATGAGCGCCCACCCGGAGCAGTGGCGAGCCATCGACCAAAAAGAACAAACGACCATCGCCGTGATCGAGGCGGCCTCTCCCGTGCAGCGCGCCGCCCTGTGGGATAGCAACCGCTACATCTATGCTTTCCCCCAGGACCCAAACAGTGAGTACGCCCGCAACTTCGGCGCGGTCTTCGCGGAAGAGCAGAAGATCATCGAAGCGCATGATCCCGTCCTGGGCATCGATCCGCAGCGCCACCTCGTCTTTACCGAGCACATGATTCCGGCCATTCACCGTGCCGCGGCCTGGGCGGGAGGCTTCTACCATGTGCCCGGACCCGACGCGAACTTCGACGCCCGGGTTCGGCAAGCGGTTCAGGGTCTCCCCAGCGCGCAGCCTGATGTTGCCTTCGGCCTCACGCACATCGTTGCTCTCGAGCCTCTGATCCGTCCGGAGGTCGCAAAGAAGCCCGCGCTTGCAGAGCAGGTCAGCAAAGCGAGCTACCAGATGAACTTCGCCGGCAAGACCAACCCCACCGCTGAGCAGAACCAGCTTCTCGGCACCACGTCCGCAGCCGCCGTCCGCTGGGGCCTCCATCATGGCGGGACGAGCCCCCAGGGCGGCGGCTCCATGGGCCAGATGCTCTACATGCACCAGCTGGCGCTGAAAGGTCTGCACGATGCGGCCATGGCCGGCAATCCGCACTGCAATCCGGTACTGAACAGCGGCTCTACGCTGGCCTCATTCGGCTGCATCGCGCCCGTTCCCGTACCCATGTTGCCGTAACGCCTTTATGAAAACGTTCTTGCGGCCTGTCGCCAGCCGAGCATGACGCGTGCATCGAATGCTGCAGGAGCCCCATGCCCGACCAACTCGCCCTGACCCTCGCCGATCTCCCCGCCGACACCAAGAAAGCCGTCACGCTTGGCGAGACAAAAATCCTGCTTGTGCGCACCGCCGACACACCCGCGGGCGAGCCCACGCTGTTCGCCGTGGAAGCGGAGTGCCCGCACGCCAAGGCTCCACTGGAACAAGGCGCTGTTTGCAACGGACGGCTCGTCTGCCCGTGGCACACCGGCACGTTTGAGCTCGCCACCGGTGCGCTGCTGGAGCCGCCACCGCTGCGCGATCTGAAGCGCTACCCCGTGCGGCTGGACGGCGACGCTATCTTTGTAGACCCCGAGCCGATCCCGGTCGAAAGACCTTTGCCCACAGGACACACCAAGCACCTCGTCTACGCCGGGGCGGGCGCTGCGACGGCCGCCGGGCTCGCCTGGCTGCGCGATCACAGCTTCGCCGGCACCGTCACCGTGATCGATCCGGTCGCCGAAGAACCTGTCGACCGCACCCAGCTCACGAAGATGTCGCTCAGCGGCAAGAAGCCGCTCGATACGCTGCCCATCTTCGCGCCGCCCGGTCAGGAAGGCCAGGCAAACCCCGACAGCCTCGACGCGCTGGACCTGGTGCGCATGCAGGGCGTCGTCACGCAGCTGCAACAAGGGGACCGCAGCGTAACGCTCGACACCGGTGAGATGGTGCCCTATGACGCTCTTCTGCTCGCCACAGGAGGCATTCCGAAGCGGCCCGATGTGCCCGGCGCCGACCTGCCGCACGTGTTCACCATTCGCCATCCGGACGACCTGCGTCACATGGATCCGCTGCTCACACCGGGCGCGCGCGTGGCGCTCATCGGCGACAGCTTCATTGCGTTCGAAGCGGCTAGCGCCCTTCGCCAGCGCGGCCTGCATACCACCGTGCTCGCGCAGAGCAAGCTGCCCTTTGCGAACAAGTTCGGCCCTGAGGTCGCGCAGGCACTCGTGAGTCTCCACCGCACCAACGGCACCAACCTGCATACAGAGGCCGAGGTTATCGCGATCTCCCCCACGGCGGTCACGCTCGGCACGGGTGCCGACATCCCCGCCGACGTCGTCATCATCGCGATCGGCGTGCAGCCCGTGACGCACTACGCGAGCGGCTTTGCTGAAGGCAAAAAGGGCGGCTTTGCCGTAGATCTGAACCTGCGCCTGGCACCGAATGTTTGGTGTGCCGGGGACATCGCCTCGGTGGACGGTACGCGCACCGAGCACTGGCGCCTCGCCGAACAGCACGGCCGCGCCGCCACTGAAGCCATGTTCGCCTACGCCACCGGCAATGCGCATGGCCCTGCTTCCCCGTTCAGCGGCGTGCCGTTCTTCTGGACCTTCCACTTCGGCAAGCGCTTCAGCTACGCCGGCCACGCCGACGCCTGGGACGAGATCCACGTCGAAGGCAGTCCGCAGACGCTCGACTTCCTCGCCTTCTACATCAAAAACGATCACGTCGCCGCCGTCCTCGGCTGCGGGCGCGACACAGCCATCGCCGCGCTGATGGAACCCCTGCGCGAGCCGCTCCCCCTCGACCAGGCGCTAGAAATCACCCACACCGCGGCGAGCTAACTACGGCATACTGTCACAACACGGAGGACGCCTCATGCCCGCGCTCCTGATGTCGCCGCAAGAGTACCTTCGATCCGACTTTGAGCCCGACGCCGACTACGTTGACGGCCTCATCGAGGAGCGGCCCATGGGGGAGTACAGCCATTCCACTTGGCAGGAGGCCCTCCTCGCCTGGTTCCGCCTTCACGCCCGCGAGTGGAACATCCGCGCCAGACCGGAACTGCGCCTGCACGTCAGTTCGACCCGCTACCGCGTCCCGGATGTCGCGATCCTGGATCGGAACCAACCCATCGAACCGGTACTCACGACGCCACCGCTCGCGGTCTTCGAAATCCTCTCGCCCGAGGACCGAATCAAGCGTCTGCTCATCAAGCTGGAAGACTATCGCCTCATGGGCGTCCGCGACATCGTCGTCATCGATCCCGAGGACGGTCGCTTCTACCGCTACAGCAACGGCAGCCTCGACCTCGTTGAAGAACCCGTTCTGCACTTCGGGACAGGACCTATGGCACTCGACAGGAATGCAGTGCAGCAGTTGCTGGACTGAGCGCCTAAAGATGACCGGACGGCTCCGGCCTCCGTGCGAAGGCGGCCTTCTGAAGCCACTCGCCGGTCCCCGCCGGCCTCTGGTCCAACGCCACAGGCAACTCCGTTACTTATCCTGCCTTCGGCTGCGGCTTCGACATGGCCTACGCCGCGACCATGGAGCTTCTACGGAGCCGCAGACGTTGCAAAGCCTGCTACCGCTAGCAACAGCGGCCACCCCGACAGCACAAAGCTGAGGTAGACGTTGTTTCCACGTGAATGTCAGGGAAGCATACGCCCAAGCTCCGAAATTCGGCGTTTGACAGTAACCTGACAGCAGTTGTTCAAGGTGCTGGGCGTGCGAGCAGAAACGATCACTTCCGTCGATTTGGCTGAGTTGGATTGGGATGAAAATTATTTCAAGTTCTGCAATTTTGCAGACTTCTACAGCGAGGTCGTCCTAATATCCTCCGACTTCAATTGGTGTTCCTTTAGCAAAGTCGAGTGGTACTGGAGTCTTTTCACCGGTTGTAACTTCATCTACTGCACATTCACTAACTGCACGTTCGCAGGCACAAGCTTTGGCGACTCACGATTTGTCGACTGCACGTTCGTCGGTTGCACGTTCAAAAAAGACAATCTCGGGGGTGACTGTGACTTCTCGGGTGCGACCATCTACGGTTGCTCGGTCAAGAACAGCGTGGGATTTCCACCGGCTGCTGGCATCGCTGTTAGCTAGACTTTGAAGCAAGGCGAACGACCGGACAGCTCCGGCATTCTTGGGAGGAAAACGGGATCTGCGGTTTGTACCGGCAGGCTGCATGTTGGTGGGACCTGACCAATAGAACAGCTTCCGCATCACCCAGCAAGCCACGGCATCCAACACTGCAACATGCAGGGCCGGGTCAAGCGTAAGTTGCGGTTGCGAGAACTTGGGGAAGCTACGGCGCGTGAACAAAGCGAGGTTGAACCTACCTGCGCCCTCTGTGAGCGCTTGCTGGGATCACGGGTAGAGTGGCATCACTTTGTGCCCAAGAGCAAGGGCGGCACCGAAACCGTGCCCGTGCACCCGATCTGCCATCGTGCCATCCACGCCCATGTTTCCAACCATGAGCTGGCCAC
>CAXTRU010000307.1:0-4661 GCA_964246665.1 uncultured Acidobacteriaceae bacterium | reverse complement strand
GGTCAAAGGGGCGATTGAAGCCCTGCTCGCAAAGTTCAACGGCGAGGTTCGTTTTGAGGCTGCGTCGGATACTCGGCCCTTGCCTGCATGGGTCGAAGCTGGACGTGGGGCGCAAGTGTTGCTCGACGGCGAGATTCTCGGTGCCTTCGGCGAGCCGAGTGGCGCTGAGGCTGCTGCGCGCAAGCTGCGGCAGCGCTGTGTCTTTGCGGAACTAGACGGCGCACGCTTGCTGCGAACAGCATTGCGGCAGCCGGTGTTGCGTGAACTCTCGCGCTTCCAGGCCGTGAAGCGCGACTTCTCGTTCATCTTCCCGGATACAGTGTCCTGGGGCGCTGTAGAGACCGCCGTGCGCACAGCGGCTCCCGCGGAGTTGCAACGTGTGCAGCCCGTGGAGATCTTCCGCGATGCAAAGGGCAAAGCCGTGCCTGCGGGCAGCTATTCGCTGCTGACGCGTGTGGTCTTCCAGTCCAACGAACGCACGTTGACCGAAGACGAACTGACCGCGTGGTCAGACGGCATCACGCGAGGCCTCGCCGAACTCGGAGGCAAACAACGCGCCTGAGCTGCTCGCCATACATCGAAGCAGAAAAGAGGATGTAGGCAGGTTCCCTTCTCGATTCCGTACCAGGAATCCACTGCGCGAATCGCTATACTGCGAGCGGAATCGCCTTTGCAAAACGCGATTTGCAGCATGCGAAAGGTGCGATGAACGGCGAAGCGGCGAACGAAAGCCCGAACGGCACGATCAGCGCGGATGAGTTCCAGGCACTGGAAGCCAAGGTGCTGCAGGCGGTCGAGATGATTCGCCGTGAGCGCGAAGCCCGTGCCGTGGTGGAAGCCGAGCGCAACGCGGCACAGGCCGAGCTCGCCACCATGCATGAGCGGCTGCAGTCGCTGGAAGAAGCCAACAGCACCGCGCGCACGGAGCTTGAGGCGTACCACCAGGAACGCGAAGCGGTGCGCGGGCGCGTCGAGCGCATGCTCGCACAAATGGACGAATTGCTGTAGTTGCATCAATGGTGGTAGCGAACACAGGAGAGCAGGAACGAGTTGGCAGAACAGGTAGCAAAAAGTGCGGCGGAGATGTCTCGGGCGGAGTTGGCGGCACGCGAAGCGGGCGCGGTGGTCGTCGACATCTACGACCAGGTGTACCAACTGCGCGGCACGGACCCGCAGCACATTGAGCGGCTGGCCGGTATTGTTGACGCCAAGATGCGCGCAGTGTCGGCGCACGGCGCGACCGTAGATTCCCTGCGTGTGGCGGTGCTCGCTGCTTTGAATATCGCCGATGAACTAATGACCTTGCGGGCGCGCTTCGATGCTGTCACAGGTAGCCTTAGCCAGGCACAGAACAACGTGCGCACCCGCACAGGATCGCTGGCAGGCATGCTGGACGAAGTTCTGGAAGAGCGCAAAGCCGGCTAGCGCCACAAAATTTTCTTGTCCTTCGCAGCAGCAACACAGCATGATGGTGGCATTCCTCGCGAGGCCATCTATGCGTCTGCGTCTCTTTCTGTTTGCCTTGTCTGTTCTGCTCTTTGCTCTTGTTGCTTCCAACCGTAGCTTTGCTCAGGCTCCCTCAAGCGAAGTTGCTACGTCAAAGCAAGCGACCCCTGCCTACACCTCTGACCCTAAGTTCCAGGCCGCGATGGCTGAGGGCGCGCAGCTTGCCCGGCGCAAGCAGTTCAGCTTTGCCGCGGACAGCTTCAAGAAGGCCAACAAGATCGCGGGCGGACAATGCCTGGACTGCCTGAAGAGCCTTTATGCAGCGCAGTTCGGCGACCGAAACTTCAAGGACGCGGCAAGCACCGCGGAGACCATGGAAGGCATGGCGGCTGACCCGGCGTCGAAGTCGGTTGCAGAGACGCGGCGCGCGTCCGCGCTGTATGCGGCTGCGGGCGACAAGCCGAAGCCCGAAAAATTGGAAGCAGTACACGCCATCCTGCAACAGGCCCTGACAAACTACCCCAAGAACGCAGCCGCGCTGTTCCAGGACGGCAAGGTGCTTGCGGCCCTGGGCAAGATGGATGAGGCCAAGGCCGACTTTTCGCAATGTGTGAGTTGCATCAGTACGAAAGACCCTGCCAGAGTGCGCGCGCAGCACTTCGCCGAGAACCCCGAGCTCGCCCTGCACAAGATGGCGCCCGCGTTTGAGGTCACGGCACTGGATGGGACGAAGTTCAACCTGGACGCCATGGGCGGGCGTGTGGTGCTGATCGACTTTTGGGCGACGTGGTGTGGTCCGTGCAATCGCGAGTTGCCGCACATGAAGGAGATCGCGAAGGAGTTCGCAGGGCAGCCGCTGGTCATCATCAGCGTGAGCTGGGATGCGGACGAGGCGAAGTGGAAGGACTTCGTCGCCAAGAACGAGATGACCTGGACGCAGTACCGCGACGCCGATCACAAGTTGAGCGACATGTTCGGCATTAACGCGATCCCGCACTACTTCACCATCGACTCCGATGGCGTGCTGACCGCGGAGATGCTGGGCGAGGGCGCCAATGTGGAAGGCAAGCTGAAAAAGCTGATCGCCAAGGCACAAGCCGCCCAGAAGGAGACGGTTGCAAGTGCGGCGCCCGCGGCAACCAGCACGGCAGAATAAGCGCTTGTTGCCATGCACTGGCCGCCGACGGGCTCTTCAGCGTCCAAGTGAGGCTGGAGGTCCGTTGTATGGACAAGGTAGAGATCGGCGAAGACCAGGTAGTTCCCATGGACGCGATTGCGCCAGGGCTGAACGGACTGAAGATCACGTTTGTGAACGTCTTCGGCGTGGCGCATGAGGATGGTAGCTGGACACTGATCGATGCGGCGATCCCCTTCTCCGCAAGCCGCATCAAGACGTGGGCCGAGACCACCTTTGGCCGCGCACCCAACGCCATCGTGCTCACGCACGGGCACTTTGACCATGTAAGCGCAGCCAAGGACCTTGCCGATGAGTGGAACGTTCCGGTGTATGCCCACGTTCTGGAATTTCCGTACCTGACAGGCGAAAAGGAGTATCCCGCGCCCGACTGGAAGGCAGGCGGCGGCGTGATGCCGTTGATGTCGCCAACGCTGCCGCGGGGCCCCGTGGACCTCGGCTCACGGCTAAAGCAGTTGCCGGGTGAGGGCGAGAATCTGAGCCTGGTCGAGATGCCCGGGTGGACGCTGATCCACACGCCCGGACACACGCCGGGGCACGTCAGCTTTTTCCGCGAGAAGGACGGGACCCTGCTGGTGGGCGATGCGTTCTGCACCACCAAGCCGGAAAGCTTTTTTGCGGCGAACTTTTCTCAGCCCGCAGAGCTCCACGGGCCGCCGAGCTACTTCACCTCGGACTGGGGGGCGGCGAAGGTGAGCGTGCGCAAGCTAGCAGGATTGCAGCCGAAGACCGTCGCAACAGGCCACGGCAAGCCGTTGTCCGGGGCCGAGGTCGCTTCCGGGCTCGAGAAACTGGCGGCAGATTTTGACCGCATAGCCGTGCCCGAAGATGTGAAAAAGGGCACGCCGGGCGGCGACACGCACCTTTGATCCTCTGAGGGTCCGCGCAATGGCACGGATGGGCCAGTGCGGGCCGCTTGCGCATCCGAGAGATGCCGGGTAGCATCCGATGCAGAGAGACTGGCCTGCAAAGCAGGTGGTGCGATAACGCTGGTAGAACCAATATTCTTTGAACCAGGGGTTTGGCTCGTATACATGGCTTGGTGTGCAGTGTCCGCCAGTCCGGAATGCCTAAAGAGCCACGGCTAAGCCCCGCTGTCTAACGACAGGTTCACCAGCGCTCAATCCACGGCCCAGTGGGTCGGTCTTTTCTATTTGGCTTGCGGCTCGCGTTGGCTAGGGCCGGCGGCTTCGCCGTTGGCGTCTGCACTGCTTCAAGAGCGTCGATGGAAGTGAGCGCTGCAGTTTGACTCGACGTACCGGGCGTGAAGCCACAAAACGGCAGCTCCTACGTGCTGTGCCCATGCGAAGCGACGCCCTATGATTCTGCCATTGCATGACCTTCGGCTTGGGCCGATGCGCTTGTCGCCCTATGGCGCGTGTGCGGCTGCGGGTGTGATGTTGTCGATGGCCCTCGCGAGCCATTCCGCGCGGCGTGTGCAGCTTTCGCCGGAAGTCACCTGGGACACAGGTTTCTTTGCCATTGCGTGTTGCTTCGTCGCGTCGCGACTGCTGCTGGTCCTGAGCGACCCAAAGGCCTTCGCGCGCTACCCTATTTTGGTCCTAAGCTTGCCGTCGCTGACGATTGCCGGCATGGCGCTGGCGGCGATCGCCGTTGCCGTGTATCTCTGGCGCAAGCGCCTTCCCGCGTTGGCCCTGCTGGACGCCTTCCTTGAGCTTGGACACTGGATGGATGGCTCTGAGATCGGTATGCCCGTGCTGCGCGGGGCGGACCACGCTGTGGTGGGCTTCCGGCCTGTGTCGGTGTACGGTGTGGTGCTCGCGCTGGGCCTGCTGGTGGTGCTATGGCGTGCGCTGCGTATGGCGCCAAGGCAGGGCCGTGTTGCCGCACTGGGCCTGATCCTGGGCGGACTGGCGGCGTTCGGGCTGGACACCCTGACCGTGCCCGCCGAGCTGTTCAGCAATCTTTCCCTGGAGCCCGGCCAGATGGTAGCACTGAGCGCTATGTTGAGTGGTGGGTTGCTTTGGACGCTGGCGCGCGAGTCTGTCCCAGACGTGGC
>CAXTRU010000306.1:4479-4689 GCA_964246665.1 uncultured Acidobacteriaceae bacterium | reverse complement strand
GTTGTAAGTCGACGGCGACGGCGGGGTGGGGCCGCCGGTGCGTGGGGAAAGGATGAGCTCTGCCGGCTGGTCGGCTGCGGTTTCGTGCAGCAGCATGTTACTTCCGGTGCCGTCGATGAGCGTGGCCAAGACCGTGGCGGGGGCGGCGGGGCCGTAGTTGCCGTAGACACGCTGTTCGGCGACCCCGCCGGTGATGCGCATGCCGGTGCC